>NZ_JADPEX010000030.1:0-63246 GCF_015668065.1 Ruminococcus sp. 1001713B170207_170306_F1
CCACTGCTTTTTTAATAAAAATAAAACTGCGCCACAGCCTTGGCAGGCCATCGCGCAGCGATTTTGTTCAATCGGAATTTGTGAAATCCACATATTTTAAGAAGGAGCCTTCGCTTATGCGAAAGCTCCTTTTCTGCATACCTTACTTTTTCAGCTTTAAGCCATCCCGGAATGCTTCGCCCACACGCTCAGTGACTTTATAATAGCCGTGGGTGTAGGGGTCAAATGCGATGGCGTTGACCTTAGACATATCAATTTTTCCATCCACCATAACGCTCTCATCGGCAGTGACATTGACCACCTTGCCGATGACGCCACATCCGTATTCATTGTTCTGATACTCGATAAACCTGCACTCCAGGCAGATCGGGAACTCGTTGATGACAGGGGCATCTACTGTTTCTGCTTTGCTGGCGGTCAGACCGCTGCGGGCAAATTTATCGGCGACTTTATTTCCGGACTCTACGCCGAAATAGTCTGCTTCCACTATGTGGGCAGCATCGGCAATGCTGACGGTGAATGCTCCCCGTGCCTTGATGTTCTGTACAGTCTTGTGTGTCTCGGTAAGGTTCAGAACAACGGTGTCCCGCTCCTGCATAGTGCCCCATGCGGCGTTCATGACATTGACGCTGCCGTCCTCGTTGTAAGTTGCAACCATCAGAACAGGCATGGGGAAAATGCCTTCGGTAATTTTCAGTTTTGTTCTCATGATAACTCCTCCTTGTGATCATATTGACAGGACTATTCATCCTGCTTATAATTATATCCATGCAAATTATAAATTCAAGTACTGATAATTATGATAGGTACTATCTTAGGAGAAAGTGAAATGATAAAAAATTATATTGAGAACGCCAATTTCGAGGACACCGGCTTTGCCTACACACTGTCGCTGATCTCCGGCAAGCACAAGATGGTCATTCTTTACTGCCTGATGGAGTTTGAGACGGTGCGATTCAATGAACTGAAACGGTATCTGAAAACCATTTCCGACAAGACTCTCAGCACGAATCTCAAGGAACTGGAAGCAGATAGACTGATTATCCGTACCGAGTATCCGCAGATTCCACCGAAAGTGGAGTACTCCTTGTCTAAACGTGGAAAGTCGCTGATGAAGGTGCTGGATCAGCTCTGTGTCTGGGGCGAGGAAAATCGACTGACAGAGAGATAACTTCAAGTTTGTTGAATTAAAAATGAAATAAAGTTCCAGTAATCATAGAGTGTATGGATTCAATTCCATATGCTCTTTTTCTTTACTTAATTTCATGAAAAATGTAAAAATCTAATGTTACGAGTTGCATTAAAGAAAACTCGTAAGAAAAAAGTAAAAAAATTTGCTTTTGACCACTGTAAAACATGCTCTGAGCGTTTCGTTATATGAAGGGATAATTTTTCTTTCATATTTCAAAGAAAAGAGGATAAAGAAATGTCAGAAAAAAGATGTTATACAGTTCAAGAGTTACAGGAAATCTTAGGAGTCAGCAGACCTACTATTTATAACCTTTTAAAGAAAAAGGAATTCCGATGGATCCAGTTGGATGGCGGAAAGTATCGCATCTCTAAGAAGAGTTTCGATGACTGGCTCGATAACTTGGAACAATAAAAAACAGGGTGTTGATCAGGCAGATTTTGTCTGCAATCGACATCCTAAATTTTTATCTGGATTTGAGATATGATATAAGAAAAAACACTAACACTAAAAAAGACAGGAAGTGAAGAATAAATGGCAACAGCAATTATGAAACAAAAAGAAGTTCCGGAAATGGACGATGTTGAAGAGATCATTTCAAAGATATCAGAAGACAGTCCTTACAAACGGCGTCCGACACAAAAGAGAACCTGGATGACCGTGCCGGAAATGGGAAAGCTGCTGGGATTAAAAAAGACAGATCGATACTGGCTGGTGCATAAAAATGTTTTTGAATCTAAAGAGATTGCTGGAAAGATACGAATCAATATTGCCAGCTTTGAAAAATGGTACGCCAATCAGATTAAATACCATAAAGTTACCGGAGAAGAACCAGGGAAAGAATTGAAATCCTGGTCCTATTCCGTTAAGGAAGTTGCGGATCTGTTGGGTGTTGATGAGTATCTTGTTTATGATTTACTCAAGAAAAATCAAATGGAAGCTGTTATTGTCGATTACTGGAAACGAATACCAAAAGAATCTTTTCAGAACTGGTATAAAAGCCAGTCCCGGTATCGAACAAAGGAAGACAGAAAAAAAGACGCTCTTCTGGAAGATGCAACAATTACGATGCCTGAGATGGCACAGCTGCTTGGAACAACCAGAAGCGCAGTATATACAATTCTTGATAATCCAAAGTATAATCATTTTTTTGAATTCATTGTGATTGCAGAAAAGAAAAGGATCACAAAAGAGAGTTTTCGAAAATTCCTGGAAGGTCAGGATCGGTATAAGCTGGATCCATCGAATGATTATGAAGAACTTGCACAGGAACAAAATATTGCCCTGGCTAATTTCCGGCGGAAGAAATTATCACAGACCGGAATACGAGGAAGCAATGGAAATATAAAGTATCTTACTTTTGATGAAGCTTCCTATCTGGCAAAGGTCAGCAGAAGCATGATCAACAAGTGGGCGGATAAAGGGAAGTTCACAGTAATAAAAGTTGGCAGTCGAGTTAGGATCCTTCGGGATGAATTTGAGGACTGGATGGAACAAAGAGATTTGGAAAGGAGCATGCAATAATATGGCATCAATAAGAGAACGAAACGGAAAATTCAATGTAATCTATTCCTATACGAATGAAAAAGGCGAGAGAAAACAGAAATGGGAAACCTATGAAACAAAAGCCGAAGCAAAGAGAAGAAAAAAAGAAATTGAATATAAAAAAGAGATGGGATCATTTGTCGTTCGTAAATGCAAAACACTGGATGAGCTTATTACAGAATATGTTGCATTGTATGGAAAAGAAAACTGGGCACTTTCTACATATGAAGGAAATGTCTCTCTTATCAATAACTATATTCTTCCGGTTATTGGTGATGCAAAGCTGTCAGAGATTAATACCAGATTTATCGAAAGATATTATCAGAGTCTTTTAAAGAAGCGTGCTGTTATCAATCCATTAAATAAAACCAGTCGAAATGAATTTGTATCGTCCAGTACGGTCAGGGATGTTAATAAGCTACTTAGGAACTGTTTTGAGCAGGCAGTGAAATGGGAATTGATGGAGAAGAATCCCTGTACTCATGCAACTGTACCAAAACATAAATCACAAAAAAGAGACATCTGGACAGCGGATACATTGATGTATGCGCTCAGTGTCTGTGAAGATGAACGATTAAAGCTCGCAATTAATCTATCTTTCTCATGTTCCCTGCGACTTGGTGAGCTGCTTGGTCTTACCTGGGATTGTGTAGATATTTCTCATGAGGCAATTGAAGAAAACCGTGCATATGTCTTCATCAACAAAGAATCACAGCGTATAAGAAAAGAATCTTTAAATGCATTGGATGGAAAAGATGTGTTGTTGGTATTTCCGACAAATCATAAGAAGAATTCTACGGTCCGTATTCTGAAAACACCGAAGACAGAAAGCAGTGTGCGTAAAATATTCTTACCGAAGAGCGTTGCTAATATGCTGGTAGACTGGAAAGCTGAGCAAGATGAAATGAAAGAAATTCTTGGTGATGAATATATGGACTATAACCTGGTTATGGCAAGTACCTTTGGGCTTCCTCTCGGAGATGGAGCAATCCGTGGTCCTTTAAAAAAACTGATCGAGGACTATAATCTCCCACCGGTTGTATTTCACAGTTTCCGTCATAGCAGCGTTACTTATAAGCTGAAATTGAATGGTGGAGACATCAAGGCGGTACAGGGTGATTCCGGCCATGCTCAGGTCAATATGGTTACGGATGTGTACTCTCATATTCTGGATGATGACCGAAGGAAAAATGCAGAGCTTTTTGAAGAAGCATTTTATGAGAAGAAGAATCTGGATCCACAGATGCATGTACAGCAGGAAAATAATAATGCAACTGTTGCTGATGAAATCGATCCGGAACTTCTGGCAAAAGTGTTGGCAAATCCAGAGATGCGGGCATTGCTCAATTCACTGGCGAAGACGATGAAGTAATGAAAAATAGTGAAAAAATAGTGTAATTTTAGTGAAAAAACGATTCGCAACGATATAAGAAATAAGTATCGGAATAATAATACAAATAAAGCTTCAAATGAATCAATAAATGAATCTTTAAATTCAAATAGTTGGTAGCATACACGAACACAAGGCAGACAGGAATTATTTCTCGAAGCCAATGTAGATGAACAGAAAAGACTTTTAGAAGTTCTTCGATTCCGTTACAGAAAAGGTTACAGAAATTTTTAATGAATAAAATTTGCCAGTCAAAAACGCATGGACAAACCGTCTCGTATGCGGTATATTAATTGTAGACAAGAAAATATCTTGTGCTTTCGATAGGAAGTTTAATTGAATACTGTTTACCATGATCGAACGTACGAAGCATGGTGGTCATATAACAGATGTCGATGGTAATATCAAGGCATTCCCCGATTATTAGCTGGAGCAAACAATCAGCTAACTTTCAGAGCTTTACAGAGCTTGACAGAGGGGGTATTCAGAATAACTCAAATTGAATCGGAAACAGTTTTTAATAGTGTCCCATATGGGTTTACCTTACCTCAGATTGACAGAGAGTGACAATAGGTTGGAGCTCTCCTAAGCGAGGGGTCGGAGGTTCAAATCCTCTTGGCGACGGGCTTCAAAGCGTTCGAAAATGTTAGCTGGATTAGCTGACAACGAACGCTTTTGTTATTTTCAAATCACGTTCGTGACACAAAATTCCATTCAAAATGATCAATTTCCAGCTAACGCAATCCGATTTTTGTTAGCTGACAGCTAATCAAAATTACCGGTTTGCAAACATGGGTTTTAAGAAGTCCAGCTAACATTTGGGTTCCGCTCCGTTATCACCCTTTATTCGGGGATGTAAATCAGAGAAAAGGCGGGAAAAGAAACAATCTCTCCCAAACCTGCAAACATGAATTAGCTGAAACAGTATTCAATTCTATTAGCTACAGCTAATGGTCAAACAGCAATGTCTGTTTGGAACTTTACTATCTATAAAAGTTCCAGGCAGGCATTTTTTATTTCCTGAATCCTGGAGAAAAGGAGTCAAGATGACTGAGCCAAACAGACAATCAGGAGAAAACGAAGAAAGAATCATAGAAATTGAGATTGAGCGTCTTCGTCCATTCAAAGAGCATCCGTTTCAAGTGAAAGATGATAAGGAAATGTTTCTTCTGCAGGAAAGCATTGAGAAGTATGGCATTTTAAATCCGCTAAGGCTTGCGATTTTGGCAACCGCAGAGGGAAGAAAGTTTTTATGAAAGGCTTCCCTACATGGAGAAGGCTCACATAAACAGCAAAAAGCGCCTGCCTGCAAAACGCAGACAGGCGCAGAGGAATTATAAAATCTATTTACATGATTTTTATGTTCATACTCATGCCCAGAATACCCCCATGGAGGATATGAGCTTTTTTTGACCGTAAAATATTAGGCAGATTGTTGAAGGCAAAAATGAACACGGCAATATTACCTCCTATTGGCTACCGTGTCCCTGTAGGTCGTCATTGGTTTGTGCAAGCGCAAAGAAACGGCGGCTCTGAAATTCAAAGCCGCCGTTTCTTATAGGCGTGTTGATAGGACTGCTGGACGACGACTTTTTTTCTTTGCCGCCGTCCGGCAGCTACCTTTCTTATTGCTTTTAACGGGTTATTCCATCTCTCTATAGCGGGCAGCAATTTCCTCCGTAATCGGAATTAGTCTGCAATCTTCAATCGAGTACACCTGATCGCATAGCTGTTCAATGTCTTTGAAATGGTGTGAAGTCAGAAAAATGGTCTTGCCTTCCGCTTTCAGCATACGGATGATGGCCTTTACATCCTCATAGGTTTTGTAGTCCAATGCGTTAAAAGGCTCATCCAAAATCAGAATATCCTGCCCCTCCATAATTGCCTGTGCAATCCCCAGTTTCTGCTTCATACCAAGAGAATAATTGTCTACTTTCGTTTTATTATCAGGGTCAAGCCCCACTTTGCCCATGGCCTGTCGGATTTCTTTTTCTCCAATTTTCCCTTGAATGTCCGCAAGAAATTTCAGATTTTGAAAACCACTGTAAATGCCAATAAACCCGGGGGAATTGATAAATACTCCCAAACTTTCGGGGAAGTCGCGGCCATTTTTACCAAGCTGTTTTCCGCGCACATAAACACTGCCCCGATCAGGCTTCTCGAAACCGCATAAAATCTTGAACAGCACCGACTTTCCGCTGCCGTTAGCGCCAACCAAACCAACAGCTGTTCCCTGTTCTATGGACAGTGAAACGTCTTGAAGAATTGCCTTGCCACCAAAACTTTTTGATACATTTTTCACTTCAATATATGAACTCATATTCTGTCCTCCTAATTCAATATTTTCTTGTAGCCACACATAAGGATTCCTGCAATCATCAGCGTTAAAATAGCGGCCTCTATCCCAAAGGCGGACACAGCGGAAATTCCAATTCCCGGTTCCACAACAGAAATTCTTGTCAGGCTGGAAAGGCCAAAAGGCGAATAAGCTACCCAATTCCCCGGAAGGACACAGAGCAGATTTCCCGCCACTAACACAAGGAAACCGATTGTAACCTGTCTTGTGGCAATGTAGATGCCGAGCATAATCAGATATTGCGCCAATATATCAAGGCACTTCATCAAAACCGCATAGAGCAGGAATCTGAAAGAAACGATTGTTAATCCAGTGCTGAATAGGGATGCCCCTATAAGGCCAGCCATAAGCCAAAAGATTGCATATACCATGAGAAACTTTATGCTGACCAATAAAATGCTCTTCATCAAATGCCTGCGGCCCTTCGAGCGCACAGAAACAAATATAGATTGCCCGTTCACTGTTTGCTCCACAAAAGCGGCAAGCAGGTAAAGGGGCACACCGCCGGTAATCAGCAGTTCAAGAAAAGGTAAAACTTGAAAATATCCGGTTCCATGTCCTGCAAACAGGGCATAAATCCATTCCAATCCTGATAGGGCGGTGCCATTGCCTAAGCCTTTGTAAATCGAAACTCCCAACACAACACCTAAAAGAATCAGCAGATTACGAGGGATCATGAGCGCATGGAAATAGTAGCCAGCTATACCACGGTGGGACAACGGTATATGCGGCAACTGTCCCCGCCACGCAAACCGAATAGATATAGCAATTATCAAAACAATGAGCAGCAAAGTAAAGGCAGTTATCTCTAAACGATGGGGCACGCCCAAATTGTGGTGTAAAATCAGCAAATGATTAAAACTCGTCAGCGGAATATTTTGAATTGCCGGAAGCTTGATCCACACAGCCGAGAGGACATAAAGAACGATTACAATTCGAATCGTCCACTTTCTCCCAGTGAAATGTCCAATCCACATACAGATTCCAAATATGAGCCAACTTCCAATAAGCTGATAGAGGGTAAAACAGACAAACGCCTGCAAGGGACTGGCAAAAAGCTGTTCCAGAGTGGAAAATAACTCGGCTTCCGTTGCACCCGCAGCAAGGTTCCATTCGTTGCCTAAAGGTAATCCTATACCAGACAGAAGAATTGCCCCAGTTTGAACAGCCGTCAGAATGACTGCAATCAAACCGACCCCAATCCATTTTTTCAGAAAATAAGAATGGTAACTTTGAAACCGTAAGATTACTGGCTCTCCGTCGTCATCAATAAAGGAAAAGCAGCTTAACAGTACAATCGGCAGCACAAAATAGGTCAGATAGTAATGGTCTGATACCGCCGACAAGATGTGCCGCTCGTATGCAATACCTCCGTTTAACCTCCCGCTGATGGAAAAAAGTATACATCCGGCAAATAGGGCAAGCGACTTTCCATATCCCCACAAACGGAGATTTTTTCTGATAAGCGCAATCATAACGGACTCCTAAATGGTTACGATAGCATTTTTCTTAGAAAGGAGAAACGCTGTCAGGCCAATCACAATGCTTAAAACGATTGGGCCAAAGAGGAAAGAGGAGATCGATACGACCTTTGGATCGACTGTTGTGGGATCAAAAGCTACGACCAGCCGCAGTCTCTCCAAGCGGAGAATCGCCAGAACGAAGTTTTCTAAAATGGAATACATAAACGGCCCGGTAAGGATCACAAAAATGTTCTTGCAGTATAAAGCGAGGACAAAACCGAAGGTCATTACAAAAAGGCTGACGATGCCTCTCCAAAGGGACAGGACAACTGCATATAACAGCGGGGTCTTTATAAACGCGTTTTCAAATACATGGCGAAACGGATTTTCAACGAAAGGAACCACGGGCGTTTTTACATAGAGGGCAAACACCGCCGATAGTATATAAGGGATTACAATAATACAAAGGGTTCCCAGTGCATACGCAATCCATTTGGCAGTCAGGTACTTCTTAATTTTCACTCGCGGCATGACATAGAGCAGGAAGTTGTTTTTGCGCTCGTAATACAAATTCCAGCATAGCGGCACCACAACAAACAGCGGATAAAGCAGAGAAAACAGCTCTGTTCCAACTTCCCATGCCTCTAAATCGTAGTGTAGTGTATAGTTTTGATAAATTGTGCAGGACAACACACTCATGGCGATTGCCAGAAGAACTGTTGTCAATAGCACCGGCAGAAAAACTTTTTTCCACTCATTTCTCACAAGGCCTATCATATTCATTCATCCCTTTCTTTGTTTTTTCCAGTATATCGAACTCTTTTAGGCGCTTCAATAGCCCGGAAACAAGAGAGGGTTTTAAGGGAACAAGATAAATTTCGTTCCCTTAAAACCCTCGTTCATACCCTTTTTTATGGCATGAGTACGCCAAAGACAACATAATTTTCATTCAAAATGGATTCGTTACGGGTCAGGATTTTTCCATGATACCGTTCCGTCATGCGTAGGATGTTATACAGGCCAAAGCCGTGGCCGTCCCGATTTGCCTTTGTAGTTACACCTTTTCCAAACAAGGCCATAAATTCAGTATTTGACAGCGGCGGAGCCGGATTGGAAACTGTCAACTCCAGAAAGTCCCCCTGTTTCTTACTGGATAAAAAAACCGTACTTCCTTTCGGTGAAGCCTCGATTGCATTGTCCAATAAAATTCCAATGGCCTCGATCCATTCTGTTTCCGGGGTGACGGTTTTCTTGAAAAGACCGTGTAAGGATAATTCTATGTGAAGATTTGCCACTTCTGCCTGCTTTATTTTTCCAAACAGCATCCCGGCAATCATTTTGCTGTCGCATGAGAGCAGTTCCCGATCATTAAGACTGATTCCAATACTTCCTGTAAGATCTGCTACTTCTTTCCGGGCTTCTTCTAAAGTATCAGCAGAGGCAACGGCAGCTTCAATCGCCATCATCCGGTTATTAAATTCATGCTGCCTTGCCCTAACCTGTGAGATCAATTCTTCTACAATAGGCACATACTGCTCAATCATGTGGATTCGCTTTTGCTCCTGCGTCCGACGCTGATGTAGGAACAGCAATATACTGTCCAGCAGCAACACCGCAAGGATCAGAATTATAATCACCCACAGATGGGAAAGAATTCTATCCACATCAAAAGAGAGGATAGAAAGCACTGCCATGAGAAGGACAGAGATATTGGCAGATACGATCAGAACTGTGAAATCGCTTCTTTGGACGAGCTGATGGATCAAGCCGAAAAGTGGCGTGAACTCCAGTACGACTATAAGGCACAACGCCGCTATACGGCTGCCCAACAGGAGTAAAATATCCGTAGCTCCGCAGACAGCAAAAAGAACCGCGCACAGGCATTTGACGAACAGGAAAATGGAGAAGGCCGCCATTGTGCCGCAGAAAACCGTTCCGCTGGATTTGGAGCCGAAGAAAATACTGCTCAACAACAATACTGCAAAAATCAAAAACAGCAATCCAACAATATTGTCTGCTGGTAGTATTTCAAAGCCTTCACTGCGGAAAGATGCCGTCATATTTGCTCCGACAGAAAAATCCACTCTCGGTACAACACAAAGAACAAGAAGAATGGGAAAAATGAGAAAATCTTTTGCCTTTATTTCTGATTTTTGCCGGAAAACGGCTTCACAGCAGAGAGCCAGTATTCCCACATCCAATCCTAACTGTATCAGATTCATTAGAAAGTTCATGTTTACCCCCATAATTCGGCCTGATATTTATTTCCGATGGGGATTGTATCTGTAAATCCTTTCAGAAAAATCTTCCGCTCGGATTTGTCAATTTTCTCAATATGGGATTTGTTCACGACATAACTCTTATGGCACTGAACAAATGCTGGATCATCAAGCAACGCCAATAAACCAGACAAAGTGTACCCGGAAATCGTATCTTCTTTGATGCCGGACAGACGGCTACTGGTATGGATCACAAGTTTTTTTCCAAAGGCTTCGATATAGGCAATATCCTGTGTAACATATTCTAAGATAAATTGCTTTTGCTCAATCTGAATGGTTTTTGCTTGTTGGCTCATCTGTTTAGACAATCCCAACGCGTCACGAAATGCCGTTACAAATTCTTCTTCGCCAAATGGCTTTACAAGAAAACTGTAACACTTCACATCTCGATAAGCTGAAAGTTCTTCTCCTGCCAATGCCGTTTCAAAAATAATCGGCGTATATTTATATTCCGGCAATTCGCGGAGCTGCTTTGCTAAGCTGGTTCCTTTATAGTCCTCTAACTGAATATCAAGGATAAAAAGGGAAACATCGTTCGCTTTTGCATATTGCAAAGCTTCTCCGGCCTCGGAAACAGAATGTACCTCAAGATCGGCAGATATATTGTCAATATAACGCACAATTTTCTTTACTGCACTTGTATTATCTTCTACTAATAGCACCTTACTCATGTTACAATTTCTCGCCGCCTTTCTTTTGTTTTTGCCGTTTATCTACTGGCTTATCTGCTGCCTTTGGTATAAGCCACATATAACCGATTTTTGAAATGCCAGGTATGCGGGCATCCTCACAAAGCCGCTGTACCCGCCTTTCAGAAATGCCCCACTTTTTCGCTGCTTCGGGACAGGACATATACTCCATCTTCATCCGCCCTTTCTCTAAACTCTATCAGTATAATTATGTACGGAAATCCGTATAATATCAAGGCTAAAATATGAATTATTTTAGCTAATAACGGGAACTATAAAGACATATCCAGAAAGAAAGATGAACTGTAAAATGTAGTTTGGTGAATGAATATGGCAAAGAGACCAGTACAGAAAATTGACTTTCGCCCTTATGGGGCAGCAATAAAAGCAGCACGGACGGGGCAAAAAGAGTCCCGCAACAAAGTGGGGGACGAGATATATCTTTCTCCCCGCTATCTCGCCAATATTGAGAACAAGAGGCGACATCCGAGCCTCCAAATCTTTTTTGAGCTCATGTCCCGCTATCACATCTCCGTGGATCAACTTCTCTTTGGGGATACGGCAGATGGGAAATCCACGGCGCGCCGGCAGCTTGACGTCCTGGCAGATGAATTGACCGATCGGGAGATCGGGATCATCATTGCCACCGTACAGGCCGTGTTGGGCGCCAGAGAAAAGGGGGAGTGACCATGCTCCCGGCACAACTGAATAGGAACTAACAGACGCTATGAACGGATAAAGTTTGTAGCGTTTTTTTCTTTGCGTTTTGGTAGCAAAAGTGAAGGTTTTGGTATTACTTAGGTACGAGAAAAGAAACGATAGCAAGCACAGCAAGTGAGTACCCACTTGCGAAATTTCTGCTTGTTGGGATAATCCCAAACCCTTATAAAGAACGGAGGCGGCGCATGGCAAATCGAAAGCGAAATATTCAGATGAAGTTTTATGTCACGGAGGAAGAAAAACGCCTCATTGACAAGAAGATGGCCCAGCTCCCCACCCGGCGCTATGGCGCCTACCTGCGGAAGATGGCGATTGACGGATATATCATCTACACCGACACCACGGAGATCAAAGCGTTTACCTCGGAACTTTCCGCCATCGGCCGGAATATCAACCAGATTGCCAAGCGGATCAATGCCGGAGGCCCTGCGTATCAGGCCGACATGGAGGAGATACGGGAAAGGCTGGATGAGATATGGCAGTTACAAAGACGCATCCTATCAAGTCAACGCTGAAAGCGGCCATTGACTATATCTGCAACCCAGAAAAGACGGATGGAAAGCTGCTTGTATCCGCCCATGGCTGCGCCGCCGAAACCGCGGATATCGAATTTTCCTGGACCCGCCGCCACGCCATCGACAAGGGAACGAACCTGGGCCGCCACCTGATCCAAGCCTTTCAACCTGGGGAGGTCACGCCGGAGCAGGCCCATGAGATCGGCATGGAGCTTGCAAAAGAAATCCTGGGCGGCAAGTATGAGTTTGTGCTTACCACCCATATAGACAAAGAACATGTTCATAACCACCTGATTTTTAATGCGGTTGAGGTGCAAATCGGTATTTACTTCTACTTAGACATACAAACTGTTGACAGTAAAACTCCTATATAGTATTATTTGATAATATACTATATAGGAGTTTTTGTGCGAAAATGAATGGCGGATTTCTTGTTACCAAAATAAAACAACTTGGAGATCGAATCTTTGAGAAGATTCTCAGCGAAAAGAATATTGATGCGTTTAACGGAGCCCAAGGGCGTATTCTTTATGTACTGTGGCAGGAAGATGGAATCTCAATCAGGTCACTCTCGATTAAATGTGGATTAGCGATAACTTCTCTTACTACGATGCTGGAAAGAATGGAAAAACAAGGGCTGATAAGCCGTGTTCAGTCTGAAACGGACAAAAGGAAAACACTCCTGTTTCTGACTGAGAAAGCACATGCCTTAAAGGGCGAGTACGATTCTGTATCTGATGAGATGGGCAGTATTTACTACAAAGGTTTTTCAGAGGAAGAAATTACCCGGTTTGAGGAATGCCTCGACCGCATCAGAAAGAATCTTGAGGAGTGGCAGAAGTCATGAGTATTTGTATCAAAGATCAGATTCAGAACATGAATATCGTCATTGGCTGCACAGTGGGGTGTGCATATTGCTATGCCCGCAACAACGTGAAACGCTGGCATATGATTGATGACTTCGCTGACCCTGAATTCTTTCCGGGTAAGCTCAAGATGATGGAAAAGAAACGTCCGCAGAACTTTCTTCTTACCGGCATGAGCGATCTCTCCGGATGGAAGCCGGAATGGAGAGACGAGGTATTTGCAAAGATCCGTGAAAATCCACAGCATCAGTTCCTGTTCCTTACCAAGCGACCTGATTTGCTGGATTTTGATACCGATCTGGAAAACGCATGGTTTGGCGTTACGGTGACGAGGAAAGCAGAACTGTGGCGTATCGACGCCCTTCGGAAAAACGTCAGAGCAAAACATTACCATGTTACCTTTGAGCCGTTATTCGATGATCCCGGCACAGTTGACCTTTCCGGAATCAATTGGATCGTTGTCGGCACCATGACCGGAGCTCAGAGCAGGAAGATTCATACGGAGCCGGAATGGGCATGGTCTCTGACGGACCAGGCACATAAGCTCGGCATTCCGGTGTTTATGAAGGAAGACCTTGTCCCTATCATAGGGGATGAAAATATGATTCAGGAAATGCCGGAAGAATTTAATAAAGTGTTAGAGGTACAGAAATCATGGAAGAAGTAATGAATGGAATCCTCATTCGTGAGGTGGAAACAAAGAACATCATGACTAAGTCTAGTCTGCCGGTAGGCGGTTACTCGGTCAATCCCTATGTGGGCTGTACACATGCCTGCAAGTATTGCTATGCTTCTTTTATGAAGCGCTTTACCGGGCACAAGGAGGAATGGGGCACTTTCCTTGATGTGAAGCATTGGCCAGAAATTAAAAATCCGAAGAAATATGCCGGACAGCGGGTGGTCATCGGTTCTGTGACAGATGGCTACAATCCACAGGAGGAGCAATTCGGGAATACCAGAAAACTTCTGGAGCAGCTGATCGGCAGTGACGCAGATATTCTGATCTGCACAAAGTCGGATCTTGTGGTACGGGATATTGATCTGTTGAAGAAGCTTGGACGTGTAACCGTTTCATGGTCGATCAACACACTAGATGAAAATTTCAAGAACGATATGGATTCTGCTTCGAGCATTGAGCACCGTATCGCTGCTATGAAGCAGGTATATGAGGCAGGTATCCGTACAGTCTGTTTCGTATCCCCGGTATTCCCCGGTATCACGGATTTTGAAGCAATCTTTGAGCGGGTAAAGGATCAGTGCGATCTGTTCTGGCTCGAAAATCTCAATCTTCGAGGCGGTTTCAAAAAGACAATTATGGATTATATTGCCGGAAAATATCCTGATCTTGTACCCCTTTACGACGAGATCTATAACAAGCATAACCGCAGCTACTTTGAAGCACTTGAAGTAAAAGCTGAGGAAATGGCTAAGAAGTATGATTGCCCATTTGTGGATAATGAAATGCCTTATGGCAGAGTCCCGCAGGGACATCCGGTGATCGTAGATTATTTCTATCATGAGGAAATCCGAGGGACAGAGAATACAGGAAAAAGAAATCGTTAATCTAAATGAAAATTAAACTGATGATGGTGGAGAGATTTATTTATCGCCATTTGAAATCGAGAAATTCTTGTTTGAAAAATAGAGAAATTGTAAAATTGAAGAAAAAAGAAATGCACAGTTCTTAGCTTATCGAGAACTGTGCATTTTTGTAAATAAATACTTTTAATTAGCCGATTACGGCGTCCTCTGCTGTAAAATGTTCCAGAGAATTTTCTTTTACCTGAATGCAGATATAAGTAATTCCGGAAATATCGGATGCAAAAAACTGACGCTTTGCAGCAGGTGCAATCTTTAGCCAGTCTCCAGTTGAAAGGCTGATTTCTTCTCCATCAATTATGGCTTTGCCGTTACCTGAAAGAATTCCATAGATTTCTTCATTTTCTTTATGAGAATGAACAAATGGGACATTTGCTCCTGAAGGTAGTTCGTTTAAACTGATTTCTGCACCTGTTAAAGACAACTTTTCATGTAGCTCAATTCGGTTTTCCTTTCCAATAGTTGTTTTTGTGTAATTTGCCATAATAGTACCTCCATAGTTAATTTGTAGTTTCTGGTTGCTTGGTATTAGTATAGTGTGAGACACATACAAAAACAAGTACGCACCTTTTTGTAACTGTACACTCAAAAATGAATGTGTTACAATAGACTCGGAGGTGAGAATTATGCGAGCAAAAGAAGAATTACCGGAATGCCCAGTTGCAACAGCAGTATCTCTTATCGGAGGAAAATGGAAACTGCTGATTTTGCGTAACTTGAAAGAGCGCCCATGGAGATTCAATGAGCTACAACGAAGTATAGATGGTATTTCACAAAAGGTTTTGACAGATAGTTTAAGGCAAATGATGAATGATGGACTGGCATATCGCCACGATTACCATGAGCAGCCACCGAGAGTTGAATACGGATTAACGGAACTCGGAACAAAAATGCTTCCAATTGTTAATTCACTTGCTGACTTTGGTAACTACTATAAATCACTTATTGAACAGAATTAAGTACGTTAGTATTTGAAAAGCTCGAACAATCGGAAGTTGTAGGAGAAAATTTTTAATGAATATAACAGTTTATCTTGGGGCAAACGAAGGAAATGACCCATGCTTACGAAAAGCAGTTGAGGAATTGGGGGCATGGATTGGAAACAGTGGAAATGCACTTGTTTACGGTGGTTCTAAAGGTGGTTTAATGGGAGCATTGGCAGACAGTGTATTGAAGGCAGGCGGTGATGTTACGGGTGTTGAGCCGAATTTTTTTATTGAAAATGAGTTTCAACATGATGGACTGACAAAACTGATTGTGACTAAGGATATGTCTGAGAGAAAAAACAAAATGATTGAGTTAGGAGAAGCCTTTATTGCCTTCCCGGGCGGCACGGGAACATTGGAGGAAATTGCAGAGGTAATGTCGAAGGTGTCTTTGAAACATCTGGAGGCACCCTGCATTCTCTACAACCTGAACGGTTACTACGATGATTTGAAAGCACTTCTAAATCATATGATTGAAAAAGGATTATCTTCTAACGAGCGACAGGAGGGAATCTTTTTTGTTGAAAATCTGGATGATATAAAGCGAATCTTGAGACGGGCATAACTTATGTTTGCACAGTAAAATGGAGTTGCATTAGCGAAAGACAGAGCACGATCAATTCCAGCTTGAAGAAGAAACAAAAATCATTCATGTCCTTTGTCATATAGTTTCTGTATATTTTTTGGAAGTTTATCAGGTAACATGGCATTTATCGTATCTTCATTACCATCTTTCATTGCTGTTTCATAATACCAGCACTTAAATTTTAAGAGGGAGAGAGTTTTTTGAAGTTCCTGGATTTCAGTTTCAACAGCTGATTTTCTGGCTTCAAATAATTCTTTCCTTTTTTCATAGCTGGCGCTGCCTTCAGATACCCAGATAAAAAATTGCTTTATATCTTTGATCTCAAGCCCAGATTTCTTCAGACATTCAATGATACGAAGCGCTTCCAACTCATTATCGCTGAAATAACGGATGTTTCCTTTACGCTCCAGATTAGGGAAAAAACCTTCCTTGTCATAATATCTTAAGGTAGAAACAGGGAGACCAAACATTGCAGAGACCTGACCGATTGTATACATAAAAAACCTTCTTTCAAAATATGCTTGACCTAAAGTTAACTTTAGGTTGTATGATATTTATATCATATACTATTGTTAGTATAATTACAAGAAATTTTGCATATGGAGGATGTTGAATATGTTAAAAACAGAAGAATTAAAGTTGGTATCTGAATGGGATAAAACTTTTCCACAGAGTGAAAAAGTAGATCATAAGAAAGTGACATTTGTAAATCGTTATGGAATCACACTTGCTGCAGATCTGTATAAGCCGAAAAATGTGTCAGGGAAATATCCTGCGATTGCCGTAAGCGGACCATTTGGTGCAATCAAAGAACAGTGTTCCGGATTATATGCGCAGACGATGGCTGAAAAAGGATATTTAACGATTGCATTTGATCCTTCTTTTACGGGGGAAAGTGGAGGCAATCCAAGATTCATGGCTTCTCCGGATATTAATACAGAAGATTTCATGGCTGCTGTTGATTTTCTTTCTGTTCGGGAAGATGTGGATACGGATAAAATAGGAATCATTGGAATCTGCGGATGGGGTGGAATGGCTCTTAACGCAACTGCATTGGATATAAGAATAAAAGCAACTGTAGCATCTACCATGTATGATATGACAAGGGTAAATGCAAATGGGTACTTTGATTCTGAGGACAGTGAAGAAGCACGTTATGCAAAGAAACAGTCACTGAATGCCCTCAGAACACAAGAATACCGTAAAGGCGAGTATTCCAGAAGCGGTGGTTGTGTTCCACTTCCGGTTCCCGAAGATGCCCCTCTCTTCGTAAAAGATTATAGTGAGTATTATAAAGGCAGATGTTATCATAAAAGGAGCCTGAATTCCAATGGGGGCTGGAACAGTATTGGATGTATGTCATTTATGAATCAGCCAATATTAAAGTACTGTAATGAAATCAGAAGTGCAGTCCTTATCGTTCATGGAGAAAAAGCGCACAGTTATTATTTTGGAAAAGATGCTTATGAAAATATGATCAAGGACAGCAAGTACACATCCAATAAAGAGCTGCTGACAATTCCAGGGGCTGTTCATACAGATCTTTACGATAATCTGGATGTAATCCCATTTGATAAAATCCAGAAATTTTTTAAAGAAAACGGGGTTGGTTAATCATGACATTTGAAGAATATTTGAGTAATATGAAGCCCGGATATACTGTAGACGGTGGAAGTGAAGACCATCTGATCATGCATGAGCTGTCTCAAAGGGCATTAAAAATAACGATGGAGTTGAATAACAAATATCATACAAAAGAAGAAATTGTACAGCTTGCTTTGCCATATGAGATCCTCCTTCAGCATGCCTCTATTGTATCATGCTTATGTGTATTTGGAATTTCCCAGTCATCACTGGGAAGAATCATGGCGCAGGAAAACCTGCCGTCGCTGATCACACTTGAAAAAATATGTACAGCTTTGGGTGTGACATTATCACATTTTTTTCAGGAAGGTAATTCAGAGAATCTGACAGAAAAACAGAAAGAAGTTTTAAGGATATGGAATAATCTGAGTACAAATGAGCAGGAAACAGTGATGTCAATGCTACGTGGTCTTCGGAAGTAGAAGAATAGTTCGAGTATATGTATCGGCTGTTCTTTTTTTATTTTTGTCGTTAAAACGGTAATGTTTTCTTGTGTATACTAGAGCATTAAAGTATAATGAAATCAGTTTTTTTGCATAAGTATTAAAGCTATAATAAGGAAATCGGCAAACCAGATGAAAGTCTGGGACGCAAAGCTACAGGGCCTGTAAAATGGCAGCCAGTTGCATGAAATGAGGTTGCACTGTCTGTTTGGCAGTGCTTTTTTATGGTAGAGCACTTGAATAAGTAATACAGAAGCTGTTTGGAAAAATAGCGGGGAGGTTATTGACAATTAATGAATGTAAAATTAAAATCTGGAAGCAAGCAACTGTAGCCTAGAGGAGGGGAGAAAGATGAAGAAGTGCAAATTAGTACAGAATATAATGAATTTCAAATTTTGTTACATTATATTTTGCACAATTATATGTTTTATTGTTTTATCCGTTCCTACATTTGCCAAAGAAAACTCTGACAATGTTATCCGGGTAGGATCTTTTGAAGAAACTTATAATACCGTCAATGAAAAGGGAGAAAGAAGCGGCTATGGTTATGAGTATCTTCAAGATATTGCAGGTTATGCAGGATGGACATATAAATACATAACAAGTGATTGGAAAAACTGCTTTACACAGTTGGAAAATGGAGAGATTGATATTCTTGGTGACATTTCCTATACAGACGAACGTGCTGAAAATATGCTTTTTTCCGATATGCCTATGGGGGAAGAGAAATATTACATCTATACGGATGCATCCAATATGGATCTTACAGCAGGAAATTTGGATTCTTTTGAGGGAAAAAATATTGGTGTGTCTAAAGATAATATAGTGGAGGATGTGCTTAATGAATGGGAATCAAAATATGGTCTGCATACGAAGCATATCAATGTTTCTACAACCACAGAAATTATGGACAAACTGTCGAAACATGAAATTGACTGCTTCGTTTCGGTAGAAGAATCCCGTTGGGAAGAATCGGATATTTCACCGCTTACAAGTATTGGAGAGACAGAAATCTATTTCGCTATAAATCCAGAACGTCCGGATATCAAAGAAGCACTGGATAGTGCTATGCGCAGAATCAAGGATGACAACCCATTTTACACAGATGATCTCTACAGGCGTTATCTTTCTGCACAGAGCAGCTCGTTTCTTTCAAAAGAAGAAAGTGAGTGGATCGGGCAGCATGGTGCAATCCGGATAGGGTATCTGAATCAGGATGGAGGTATCAGCAGTGTAGATCCATCAACAGGTAAACTGACAGGTGTTATTACAGATTATGTGGATCTTGCAGAAAATTGTCTGCAAGGTCAGACTCTGGAATTTGAATTAAATGGATATGAGACAAGAAGTGAACTGCTTCAGGCATTGCAGGATGGAAAAATAGACCTGATTTTTCATGCAAACCAGAATCCATACTTTGCAGAAACAAATGGATTTGCTTTGTCGGATACGCTGTTGACTCTCAATATGGCAGCAATTACGGCAAAGGATTCTTTTGATGAAAATAAAGAGAATATAGTTGCCGTTGAAAAAGATGATTTTGCATTGAAAGCATATCTTTCATACAATTATCCGCAATGGAAGGTTGTGGAATATGAAACATCAGATGCAGCAGTAAAAGCAATGCAGAAGGGGGAGACGGATTGTATTGTAAGCAATTCAGGTACTGTTTCAGACTATTTGAAAAATAATAAGCTTCATAGTGTTTTCCTGACAAAAGAAGCTGATGTTCCATTTGCTATTCTGCAGGGAGAACCGGTTCTTTTGTCCATTCTGAATAAAACACTGACATCTATACCTACAACTCAATTTTCAGGTGCAGTAGTTTCGTATAATGCTTCCTTACGAAAAGTTACAGCGAAGGATTTTATTCAGGACAATTTACTGACAGTTTCACTTATCGCTGGAATTTCTTTTTTCGTTGTTCTGTGTATAATTCTTAATTCTTTGAAAAAATCAAAACGTGCGGAAGAAAAATCCAAGAAGTCTGCTGAGCAGGCATTGAAGCTGAATCAGGAGCTTGAAGAAAAACAGCAGGAATTACAAAATGCACTTGTAGAAGCACAGAGTGCCAATAAGGCTAAGACTTCCTTTTTAAATAACATGTCTCATGATATCAGAACACCGATCAATGGTATTATTGGCATGCTTACGATTCTTGAGAAAAGCGGAAATGATGCTGAGCGGGCAAAGGATTGCATGAATAAAATACATGAGTCATCGAAACTGCTACTATCATTGATAAATGATGTTTTAGATATGGCAAAGTTAGAATCAGATACAATGGTTTTTGGTGATGAATCCATCAATCTGGATCAGGTATGTCAGGAAATCACGGAGTCACTATCTTTTCAGGCAGAAGAAAAAGGACTTCATGTTATAGGAGAACATGATGATTACAGTGGTATATATGTTTGGAGCAATGCAGTTCATCTGAAAAAAATATTGATGAATCTGTTTACAAACAGTATGAAGTACAATAAGGTGAATGGTTTTATTTACATGAGTATGAGAACGATTGAAAGATTAGAAGATCACATGACATGTGAATTTAAAATAAAAGATAATGGAATTGGAATGTCAGAAGAATTTATAAAAAATGAATTGTTTACTCCATTTGTACAGGCAGATAATTCCCCACGTTCTGATTATAATGGGACAGGTCTGGGAATGCCTATTGTGAAACAACTTGTAGAAAAGATGGGCGGAACCATAACAGTTGAAAGCAAGCTTGGTGAAGGAAGCTGTTTTACTGTAATACTTCCATTTAAAATTGATACGAATGCACGGCCAGAAGAAAAAGAAGATTTTGATGCAGATATATCAGATATCCGGGTATTGCTGGTTGAAGATAATGAGCTGAATGTGGAAATAGCAGAATTTATGCTGACGGAAAATGGGGCTAAAGTAGAAACAGTGAACAATGGGTTAGAAGCTGTTCAGCATTTTGAAGCTTCCGAACCGGGAACATACGATGTTATTTTAATGGATATTATGATGCCGGTGATGGATGGTCTTACTGCTGCAAGAACAATAAGAGACCTGGAACGGCAGGATGCAAAAATAATCCCTATCATTGCTATGACTGCAAATGCATTTAGGGAAGATGCAGAAAAGTGTATGGAAGCAGGAATGAACGCACATCTCGCAAAGCCGCTGGATGCGGAAAAAATTAAGCAGACCATAAGCGAAGAGTTGAGAAAGCAAAATGCCTGTCATAAATGATTATGAGGCAACCGCAGCAATCAGGAGCCTTCCAGATGCATGGGAAAAGCAGACAGGAAACATAGAGAGAGGATTTTGTTATGACAGAAATTAATTTATTTCCGAAGCAACCGCAGTCTGTGACTGTTTTGGTTTTTATAACTGTGCTGATCGTTCTGCTTCTTATCCTGACTGTAATGGTACATATGAGGAACAGAAAACTGAAAAGTACGTTGGAAGAACAGATGGCGGAAAGACGGCTTTTGGATAAGATATGTGCAGATTTTACGGCTGTCTATTATGTTGAATTAAATACCGGTTCCTTTGAAATTCTCCATATAAACGATGGAACCAACGTAAAAAAAATGAATCTGAAACAGGGTGATAATTTCAATTCTTCTGCTGACCAATATGCGGTTCAATATCTGTATGAGAAAGAAAGACAGGAATTTAAGGACTGGATTTCGACAGGGCATCTAAAGGAACAGCTTTCCCGGAAGGAGCGCATTACATACCATTATAGAAGTAAACCGAATCCGAACCAGCATGAATTTTTTGAGGCACAGGCAGCCAAAATATACGAGGATGAGAAACATTTTTTCGCACTGGTGGGTTTTCGGCATATTGATGATATCATGGAAAAAGAAACTACGATCCAGAATCAATTAAAGCAGGCACTGGATGAAGCACGGCTGAGTAATGAAATAATCTCAGCAATTGCTAAGAGTTACTGTTCTATCTACAGGATTGATGTGCAGAAAGATTTTTTTGAAGAGATATCAAATGACTGTGAAATACACAAACTGACAGGAAACAGAGGCAGTGCATCGGAGAAACTGTATCAGCTTTGTGATACAATGGTTGCATCTGAATACCGTTCGCTGATCCGTCCATTTCTGGATGTCTCTACACTTTCAGCAAGATTGAAGACGGAAGAATGTATTTCTACAGAATACAGAATGTGTGATGGCAGTTGGCACAGGATGCTTTTTACTGTAAAAAAACGGGATGGGTCTGGAAATGTAACCCATGTTTTATGTACAGTCCGTAGTATCAGCGATTCCAAGAGACGTGAAGAGGATCTTAACTTTGCTGCGGAAGCAGCAAAGCGGGAAGCCGAAATGAAAACAAGGTTTCTGGCAACGATGAGTCATGATATCCGTACACCACTGAACGGTATTATCGGTATGGTAAATATGGGAAATCAGTACGCAGATGATCCACAGATGCAGCAGAAGATCAGAGAAAAGGTAATGGAATCCCTGAAATATCTGGTGTCTCTGGTAAATGATGTGTTGGATATGAATAAACTACAGAGCGGGGATTTGAAGGACCAGCAGCTTTTATTTGATCTGACAGAGGTACTGCAGGAACTGAATCAGATTTATGATGAGCGGGCTGCCAAGAAAGGCATCGGTATGAGATTGACTGGAAAAATGGTACATACAGTCACAGCACTCTGGTTGGAAACCCGATATATCTTGGAAGGATTCTGTCGAATATTATGGACAATGCCATAAAATTCAGTCAGTCGGGTAGTGTGCTCACGTTCGGGGTTAAGGAAGAAACTCTGGATGATGACAGAGCAAATTTCACTTTCTACTGTAAAGACCAGGGTGTGGGTATGAGTGAAGATTTTATTGCACATGCTTTTGATATGTTCTCTCAGGAAAGCGAAACAAGCAGATCCAGGTATGAAGGCACCGGACTGGGGCTTGCAATTACGAAGCAACTCGTGGACAGAATGGATGGAAGTATTGAACTGAAGAGCAAAGCAGGTGTCGGGACAACAGTTATTGTAAAAATTCCGTTCAAAATTGGCACACAGGATAAAAACAGTAATTTATCAGATAAGCCAGTAAGCCTTGATGATTATTCGGTAGAAGGCATGCGGGCATTGGTTGTGGAAGACAATGAGTTGAACATGGAAATTTCCAGATGTATACTGGAAGACAGCGGTATGGAAGTTACATGTGCAGTAGACGGGCAGGAAGCAGTTGAAATCTTCGAGAAATCTGCACCGGATTATTTTGGGGTAATTTATATGGATATTATGATGCCGAGGATGAATGGTCTGGATGCGGCAAGGACAATCAGGGAAATGAAAAGAAGGGATGCCAGGAGGGTTCCGATCATTGCAATGTCCGCGAATTCTTTTGCAGAAGACATTATCAACAGCCGGCTGGCTGGAATGAATGTTCATCTTGCAAAGCCACTGGATGCGGAAAAAATGATCATTGCCTTAAAACAATGCATGGCAGATAATAGCGATGTAAAACTGCACGAAGATTTGTAGGAATAAAAAGACAGAGCATATAAAGTTGTTATATGGTCTGTTTTTTAATTCCTTAGAAGAAGCAGGCTGTGAAAATTCATATGTCTTTTTGGGACTGAAATAATTACTTAAATGAAAAACTAATTTCCAGCTGTGGACTATCCCTGTCTGACATCATTAGCAAAATCAATGCAAGGGGAACATAATTAGGATAAAAGCAGACCGGTGGAGAGCAAAATCTCTGCTGGTTTTATATATGAGATCAAATCAGAGCATGTGAGAAAAAGTCCAGCTAACATTTGAGTTCTGCTCTGTTGTCACCCCTTATTCGGGGATGTAAATCAGAGAAAAGGCGGGAAAAGAAACAATCTCTCCCAAACCTGCAAACATAAATTGAACAAAATCGCTGCGCGATGGCCTACCAAGGCTATGGCATAGCGATTTTCTTTTTTCTATAACAAAACAGTGGAAAGCAAGTCCTAAAAGTAGTATTGTTAAGTCACCACAACGAAACAATCAAACAGGATCGACCTTCCCACTGCCTATGAAAAGAATACCACCCTTCCGCTTGGTTGGCAAGCGGTTTTATGACCAAAATGCACCTCCATATAAAGCAGTGTTCCGGATAACTACTGATTTTATATGGAGGATTTTATTATGTATGAAAAATATTTAGAACAGCTTGAGGAAGCCGGAAAAATCCGTAACCTTAAAGAACGTTCCATCAACTGCTATAAAAACTATGTCTCTTATTTTCTGAAATATCAGAATAAGAATCCTGAAGAGACACAAAAAGCTCACTTTATGCCGGAATCTCCTCGGATGCAAAAAATATCTTTCAAAGCTCAGGGATAAGGAGATGCCAGAAATATTGAAACAGCTATACGGGATAAACATCTATGTATGTAAATCCTGCGGTGGACATCTTGGAAAACCACAACTGAGAATACCGCAAAGGTGTTAAAATCCAAATCTTTTATATGTTTTCTAAGCCTCAAAATCCTGAGGTTTAATTGTTATACCTATTTATCTGAAAATTCTTGATTTCTGTAGCGTCTGCACAGGAAATCCTGTATAATCATGGATAAGAACAAAAGATTAAAAGTCCATAGGTAGTAGCTACTCGGACGCTCACTTTGTTCAATTAGGTCAAATCGAAAATGGAGTAAACGAAGGGGCAGTTCACTGAAATGTCAAAACTGCTTTTTCGTTTACTCCATCATCGATTCTAACCTAAAGAATTGTCTTAATTGGATAAATCGAAATTGAATACTGAAGGGATATATTTTAAAATGATACTAGAAACTGAAAGATTGATTTTAAGAAAGTGGACGCAAGATGATGCAGAAAGTTTGTTTACTTATGCAAAAAATCCAAAAGTAGGGCCAATTGCCGGATGGCCTCCTCACAAGGATATCGAATCAAGTAAATATGTTATTGACAATATTTTCACCGGAGCAGAATGCTATGCAATCTGTGAAAAAGAGAATAATGTTGCAATAGGAGCTGTTGAACTAAAACTAAACGGACATACAGATATGACAGATAGAGATGATGAATGTGAACTTGGTTACTGGTTGGGAGAACCATTCTGGGGCAGAGGGTATATGCCAGAAGCGGCATATGCGCTTATGAAACGAGGATTTGAAACGCTTGAAATGACTACAATATGGTGTGGCTATTATGACGGAAATAAAAAGTCCAAAAGAGTACAGGAGAAACTTGGATTTATTTATCATCATACTTGCGATGAGGTTCCAGTACCATTGCTTAATGAGGTAAGAGTTGGCCATACAAATGTCATAACAAAAGAACAATGGAAAAGCCATACACAACCTGATGGAAAAATCCACGTAGCCAATATCGAAGAAGTGTAAAGAACCAATTATATCTGTTGGAGAGAGCGGTGAAAAGTTATGAAGTTATTATTTAAACAAAGGCTATTTTCATGGTTTGACAGCTATGATATTTATGATGAAGCAGGCAACACTGTTTATGTAGTAAAAGGTCAGTTGTCCTGGGGACATAAACTTGTAATTTATGATGCCTATGGAAATGAAGTAGGAATGGTTGTTCAGAAAGTACTTACTTTTCTTCCTAAATTTGAGATTTATAAAAATGGCAGTTATATTGGATGCCTGAGCAAAGAATTCTCATTCCTGACGCCACATTATAATATTGATTACAATGGATGGCATATTGATGGAACCATTATGGAATGGAACTATAGCATTCTTGATCGAAGCGGTTATTCAATTGCACGGGTTAGTAAAGAACTGTTTCATATGACTGATACATATGTTATTGATGTGCAGGATCCAGGAAATGCGTTGGATGCGCTGATGTTTGTACTGGCAATCGATGCAGAAAAATGTTCCAGAAATTAATAGTTGATCTTGTTTCTGTAATTATTCGGAGGATGAAGTATGGGATTATTCAAAAAGAAAATCATGAAAAAAACATATGACCGAGAACATATGAAACCAGTTATTCGTGCAAGTATTTGTACCGGAGAAGAAGTAGCAGGGTTCAAAGACATACGGACCGGAAAAATCGAAGAAATCATGCTGATCAGATCGCCGGAGGACTTAGAAAAATTTAAAGAGATATATGAGATAACAGAGGAAATTGCAAAAGAATATTAAACATTGGATAAGGCGGATGTATTGTCATGAGAACTATAGGTAATATTCTTTGGTTTATATTTGGAGGATTACTGGGTGGACTGGCATGGATTTTTGCAGGATGCATATGGTGTATTACAATTATTGGAATTCCATTTGGAAAGCAGTTTTTCAAGATGGCAAGACTCTCTTTCATGCCATTTGGTGCGAGTGTGATAGGATAAAAGAAAAAATAAAAAAGAATTTGTTTAATTGGATAAATCGGAATTGTGCGCCCAGACAAGCTCTCCGGCAATCAGGACACAGACAGGTGGTTATCCTGGCATCCCAATCATTGGACGTCAGGAACTGAATGAGTACAGAAAGAAAAAGTTGTGCCGATTGTATTTTTATTGTACCTACCTCAATTGTAATCTAAGATTCCATACCTACTATCTTAGATAAGTGCAAAGAAATAAGTGAAATATCAATACAATTGTATTGAATTAGTAATGAAATAGCATTATAATGAAGAAAAAAGGAGGTATCTAAAATGGCAAGTACAATTCAGATCAGGGTAGACGATGATTTGAAAAATAAATCAGATCAGCTTTTTAAAGATCTTGGAACTGACACGACATCAGCAATAAGGATGTTTTTAACGCAGGCGGTTGCATATAATGGATTTCCATTTGAAATAAAACGAACTGTGCATAATCCTTATACATCTATGACAGAAGAAGAGATGCTTCAAAGACTGGAACAATCCAGAGAATCTTCAAAAAGGGGAAATTACCGAAATGCAGATGATGTGATTTCAGATATAAGAGGAAAATATGGATTATAAAATAGTTGTAACAGCTGAAGCAGAAGAAGACTTGAATCAGTTTATACAGTATCTGTTTTTCGCTAAGAAAAATAAGCAAGCAGCGAAAAATGTGCTTGATGATTTTGAGAATACTATTAAAAAGTTAAAGTATGTAGCGAGTAGTTTGAAAGTATGCGACAATCCACGTTTACAGAGTCTGGGATATCGTCGAATAAATTTTCAACAGCACAGATATTTTATGTTATATAGAATAGAAAATGATGTTGTATATGTGGATGATATTTTCCATGAGTTACAAGATTATGAAAACAAAATGATATAAATGGAATATTGGCAATAAAAAGATCATTTACCGTAAAACCGTAGATGGTCTTTTTTTATAACAAAAGAAAAATCAATAGTATTTGTAAGGCGTCAGTGGAGTCATTTCACTGGCGTTTTTATTTTTTTTATCTATTTTCATTTCTCCCTAAACTTTCCCAAACTTGGAAGAAGGTGAGGAAGAAGTGCCGGAATTATCAATTAAAGAAAGTATGGAGCTGATCAAGGAGTATATCGCATCTAAAAGCTTCAGCTATGATGGCGAGTTGATTGAAAACTTTTACCTCAGCTTAAAGTCAAAACCATTTGTAATTCTTGCCGGTACTTCCGGAACCGGAAAAACACGCTTGGTGAGATTGTTTGCTGAAGCAATTGGAGCAAATTACAAACTGGTTTCAGTTCGCCCTGATTGGTCAGACTCATCAGATTTATTTGGACACGTAAATCTGAAAGGTGAATTTGTTCCGGGAGCTATCATTGATTATATTAATGAAGCGGCTAAACCAGAGAATATCAACATTCCATATTTTCTTTGTGTGATACCAATCATGTGTTATTTTCTGATTACAGTGAAGTGATCGTAGTTGGAGCCGGAGCAGATGCCGTGGATTATAAACTAATCAGCATTTGCCATAGGGGCGATATTGTCGTATCACAGGACTACGGTGTGGCTGCAATGGCATTAGGGAAAGGTGCTTATGCGATTCATCAGTCTGGGAAATGGTATACCAATGAGAATATTGATCAGATGCTTATGGAGCGTCACTTGAACAAGAAAGCACGAAGGGCATCTGGAAAGAATCATTTAAAAGGACCACGAAAACGAACAGCAGAGGATGATGAGCATTTCAGAGCATCTTTTGAAAAAATGATACGTATGGCGATGGACAAGGAGAATTAATTTGAATATACAGATTTTTGGAACAAAGAAGTGCAATGATACAAAGAAAGCAGAACGTTTCTTTAAGGAACGTGGGATCAAGTTTCAGTTTATTGATATGAAAGAAAAGGGCATGAGCAAGGGTGAATTCAATTCGGTTGCCCAGGCAAATGGTGGACTGGAAAATATGATCAACTGGGAGGGCAAGGATAAGGATTTACTTGCGCTCATTAAGTACATTGCAGAGGAAGATAAACTTGAGAAGGTACTGGAAAACCCGCAGGTGATTAGGACACCGGTGGTCCGTAATGGAAAATAATCCACTCTTGGATATCAGCCGGATATCTGGAAGGCGTGGAAATAAGAAATTGAGGTGACAAGTAACGGCTTCATTTAATCAGAAGCTCCGTACGTTATATGGATATAAGTTCATAGATGGGAATGTAGGAACCAGCGAAGAGGGAATAATCACATTACCGCTCTATATGATCGCTTTCTTTGATAAAGTATCAGAATAACTGTACAGATACAAATCGTTCCCGACTTGGGGATGATTTACAAATCATTTTTAGAATTCCATGGGGACATAACAAAATAATATTTGCATTGCTGATAAGCAGTTCATCTGAATAAAGAAAATAAAATGATCACAATCAATAAAGCAGTTAATAACGCCGATACAGGATTTTTATAATCCTATACCGGCGTTTTGATGGTTACAAGAGAATGTATTTTACGCTTATTTTCCAAATGTATTGCTGGATTTTTCAGTTCATCATTTTCCAATATGACTTTAATCAATTCATCTTCAGGAACAATTCATGCAGAGGAATATAAAGACAGAATTCTCAAATTTCGAGAAATATAAAGATGCAATTCCTCATGGTGGATGTGTATTATGAAAAAGAAATTTGTTATAGTGACAATATCAACAAAAAAGCAGAATATAAATGGGGTGATCAGATGGAAGCGGCACAGAGAATTCGATTAATCCGGATAATAGAAAAGATGGAGAAAAATTCGGCATTCAGTAATAAGCTTGGTATAAAGAACGCATCTGAATATTCAGCAGAAAAAGAACAGAAAAAATGAAAGACACATATTAAAATGAGTTTCAGAAGGAGAAAAAAATGTTATCGTTATTATTTACAATTTGTATAATTTGGTTTGTCGGAAAATTTTTTGTTTTTGGGTTAAGAGCATCCTGGGGAATTATGAAACTACTTTGCACAGTTATTTTCTTCCCGGTGATATTGATTGGCATGGTTGTAGGTGGACTGATGTACATTGCTTTTCCATTATTGATTGTCGGTGGCATTATAGCTTTGGTGACGTCACATTCATAATGGATCAGGAGGAGAAAACCAATGGGATATGATATTGAAAAAGAAAAGAGAGAAGCAATTGAAGCTGGGCGCAGAGCTTTGAACAGTCTTCAGGCAGCAAAAGAAAATTTAAACAGTGCAAAGAACTGGGGCCTGGTAGATATGTTTGGCGGCGGCTTTTTCACTACGATGTTAAAACATTCTAAAATGGATCAGGCCAAACGGAATATGGAACAGGCAAAGTATGATCTTCGTAATTTCAGCAGGGAATTAAATGATGTAAATATGGTATGTAACTTGAATATCGATACTGGAGATTTTCTTTCTTTTGCGGATTATTTCTTTGATGGTTTTGTTGTGGACTGGGTGGTCCAGGATCGAATCAATAATGCAAAAAGACAGGTAGAAGAAGCAATTCGAAGAACAGAAAGTATCGTCAATCAATTACAGCGTATGTAAAGGAAAAGGCAATGAGTCAGAAATGGTTCATTGCCTTTCGTCGATTTATGGCTTATTTTAATTTTTCTTTCTCGGCATTTAAGAGCTCAAGATTAAGCCCCTGTTCTCCGGCTGTCTTATCTACCCAAAGATTCAAAGAGTCTATGGCTAAAGAAATTTCATCAAGTTTTTTACTGATATAAGCAAAATCTTTCATTTCATCATCGCTGATCTTACCGTCACGGGCAATCTGGATCAGACGACCGGTAAGAGGATTGATTTCATTCAGACTGGCAATTGTCTCCAAAATGATATTTGACAGATCGGTCACTTCTACTTCTGGAACATAACGATGGCCGATTTCGCATTTGTGAGAGCAATAATAATTGCAAAGATCTGGTCTTTTATAGGCATCTGCCATCTGGAGGATATCATAAGGCGTAGGTTCTTGTGTTTCATATTCAAATTTTTCAATTTTTGAATCAGATACAGCATCCATTTTTTCACTGGCCTCTGCTCTTGTAAGTCCTGCCGCTTCTCGGTAAAGCTGGTAAATTGTTTTGTTTTCCCTGGTGGATTGTTTACCCATGAGAATTTCCTCCCCGTATATCGCCAAACATGCAGAGCATCTATGTTCCAGGCTGCATGCTGAGCGTGTATTTCTTATATGAATTTTATTATACATAAATTATGAACTAACAACAAGTAATAGACTTTGTAAAATTATCATTTTAGGGTTTATATCAAAGAATGCTCAAGGAAGTTTAGCCGGTTGGTTGTCGGGATTTTTGTACAGCCATTTATTGTAAGATGATAACATCAAAAAAATCCAAGGAGGACTGGCAAATGAAAGGTTATAACACAAGCAACGGATATATGGGATATGTAGAAGGCAAATACATTTTATTTGCCAGTGAGCAAGAGTATTTTGAGTTTATGGAAAATTAAGGGAGGAAAAATTATGTTTGGATTTGATAAGATGTTTGATTTTAACAGAGACGGGAAATTGGATAGCTGGGAACGTGCTACACAGTTTCAGTTCATGGACGAAATGATGAAGGATGAAGAAAAAAGTATTTTTGATGACGATGATGAGATTGATATTTTTGCGGATGCCGGACTTGATTATGATGAGTTGGAATTTATGGATCCGGATGAAAGAAGAGAAGTGTTGGAAGGTGCAGGATTGGATCCGGATGAGTTTGATTTTTGAAACTGAATGATATAGTTTAGAATAGCTGAGGCTGATTAGGGTCTCGGCTATTTGCTTTGGCTGATGGGAAGAAACAAGGAAAGCAACAAAATACGGAAAGTTATTTATGACAATTTATTACATGTAAGGTATAATAATGAACAAGAGGTTTAAACTGTACCTCTTGTCTATTTTATATGGATTTTATAACGATGGCAATGTAAGGATGGCTGTAACGGAAGATGAAGTGGTGGAAAGTTGGAAAAGGTATGTAGAAAACTGATTCTTAATATTATCTCAAGAGGAATTAAAGTATGATGTATACAGTAAAACGAATCGATGAAGACCTGGATTTTGGTTGCGAAGAACGACCGGAGGATGTACCAGTCATGGCACTAGTGACTCTTGTGGATTCTTCTGGAAAAGAAGTGACAGTAAAAGCAGAGGATGCCGAGCTCTATGAGCGTAATATCAATGAAGGAGACAAAGTTTGTCTCGATGTAAATAATAAATTGGAAAAAGCAGAATGAAAGCTACAGGGAGAAAGTAAATGGTAAAGCAAATTGTAAGAGACGTTTTCTTTTTAGGCCAACCATCCGAACCGGCCACGAAAGCAGATATCCAAGTTGGAAAAGACCTGCAGGATACGCTGCAGGCGAACCGGGAGCGTTGTGTGGGTATGGCGGCAAACATGATTGGTGTAAAGAAGAATATCATCATTGTAAATATGGGCTTCATAGATGTTGTGATGTTCAATCCGGTGATCGTTTCAAAGCGTGACATGTATGAGACAGAAGAAGGCTGTTTATCCTTGGATGGTGTTCGTAAGACGACCCGGTACCAGGAAATAGAAGTAGAGTATTATGATTTCAACTGGAAAAAACAGCGGCAGAAGCTGTCCAGATGGACGGCTCAGATCTGCCAGCATGAAATTGATCATTTGTCTGGAAAGATAATATAACTGAATGCGGACCTGGAATGTCCGCTTTACAAAATGATACATATGGCGATGGACAAGGAGAATTAATTTGAATATACAGATTTTTGGAACAAAGAAGTGTAATGATACAAAGAAAGCAGAACGTTTCTTTAAAGAACGTGGGATTAAGTTTCAGTTTATTGATATGAAAGAAAAGGGCATGAGTAAGGGCGAATTCAATTCGGTTGCCCAGGCAAATGGTGGACTGGAAAATATGATCAACTGGGAGGGCAAGGATAAGGATCTGCTTGCGCTCATTAAATACATTGCAGAGGAAGATAAACTTGAGAAGGTACTGGAAAACCCGCAGGTGATTAGAACACCGGTGGTTCGTAATGGAAAACAATCCACTCTTGGATATCAGCCGGATATCTGGAAAGCGTGGAAGTAAGAAATCGGAGGATAGGCAGCTAATGGAAGAATGTAGATTTCATATTGGTGATGTAGTCCAGCATTTTAAACGGGAAATGTAAATTTGGAAACAGCAGAGTATTTGTATCGGTTACGGCACCATTTTATCTGGCAAAACTATTTCAGCCATATTTCTCTGAAGGAGCTGCCATTGTTAATATTTCATCTTCCCGTGACCGTATGAGTCAGCCGCAAACAGAAAATTACACTGCAGCAGCCGGTTCATCGTGTCGGAAATCCTATGGATATTGCCAATATGGTATTGTTCCTTTGCTCTGAAAAAGCAGGCTTTATCATAGGTGAAAACATTTGTATTGACGGTGGTATGACAAAACAAATGATTTAGTAGTCGATTTTGACACTGCAATCAAAAAAATAAAAAGATATTTATCTATATTACATAAAAATGTGCGGATACACATAAGATGGGAATAGATATTGAAGCTCAGATCGTTCTATGATAGAATATTATTACTAAAAAGTGTGCAAAAGCACGGAATTGAGGAATATAATGATAGAAATTAAAAGAGATGCTTATCTACAGCAGTTGACCATGCGAAAAGATAATGGAATGATAAAGGTGATTACCGGTATTCGTAGATGCGGCAAATCTTTTTTGTTGTTTAATATTTTCAAGAGATATTTACAGGAGAATGGTGTTGCTGCCGATCATATTATTGAGATTGCCTTGGATGGTATTGAGAATGAGGAATTAAGAGATCCCAAGGTGTGCTTTAAGTACATCAAAGATGCCATGAAGGATGATGATAAGTATTATCTTCTTCTGGATGAAGTACAGTTCATGCCACGATTTGAGGAAGTGCTGAATAGCCTGCTCCGCATGAGCAACATTGATGTGTATGTCACCGGAAGCAATTCTAAGTTCTTGTCCAGCGACATTGTGACCGAGTTTCGTGGCAGAGGTGATGAGATCAGAATCTATCCCCTCTCTTTTGCAGAGTTTTATTCTGTCTATAAAGGTGATTACGACGATGCATGGGATGACTACATGACCTATGGCGGATTGCCGCAGGTCGTAGGTTTACAGAGCGAACGACAGAAGGCAGATTACCTGAAAAATATCTTTGCAAATGTTTATCTGAAGGACGTAATTGAAAGAAACAAGATCCAAAATGTGGATGAAATTGGCATTCTGGTTGATGTGCTTGCATCTGCAATCGGTGCACTGACCAACCCTTCAAAGATTGCTAATACCTTTGCCAGTGAGCGTCAGATGAGTTATACAAACAAAACGATTTCCAATCATATCGACTATTTGGCAGATGCGTTTTTGATTTCTAAAGCAAGCCGATACGATATTAAGGGCAGAAAGTATATCGGTGCAAATATGAAATACTACTTTACCGATCTGGGTCTGAGAAATGCCCGTTTGAATTTCAGGCAACAGGAGCCTACTCATATTATGGAGAACATTGTTTATAACGAGCTACTGATTCGTGGCTACAATGTTGATGTGGGTGTTGTGCAGATCTTTGATAAAGATAAAGAGGGCAAGCGTGTACGTAAGCAGCTGGAAGTTGATTTTGTAGTTAACCAAGGCAATCAGAGATACTACATCCAGGTTGCTTATGACATGACTTCAGAAGAAAAGCAGACTCAGGAGTTCAATTCTCTGCGTAATATCCCGGACTCTTTCAAGAAGGTTGTTATTGTAAATGGCAGCAAAAAGCCTTGGAGAAATGATGAGGGATTTGTCATCATGGGAATGAAGTATTTCCTTTTGGACGCAGATAGTTTAGAGTTTTGACATTGGATATAGATAAATTAAATCGGAAGTCATGGAGATAGTTTTATTATGATTTTGTGCTTTTCAGGACATTGACAAGCATCTATGCGTATGGTAATTTGATGTATAGATGATTATCTATGTGAGGAGGCGAAAATGGAAGCAAAGGATATGATACTAATATGTAAAGCATTATCAGATACAAATAGACTGGAGATTGTTCAGATGCTGTCAGACGGAGAAAAATGCGGATGTAAGATTCTGGATAAATTCAATATCACGCAGCCTACTTTATCACATCACATGAAAATATTGGTTAACTGTGGGATTGTAAATGACCGTAAGGAAGGCAAGTGGCATTATTATTCTCTGAACAAAAAAGTAATAAGAGCGGCAAGTTCATTTGTTGAAGCTTTGGGAAGGTAGGAAATGAAAGAAGAATGCAAAAGGCAGAATACCGTTATTATGAAATTTCTCAGGATCTTCCTGTTATGGCATTAAGTGGTAAAAAATGGGAATATTTATTTGTGGATGTGGAAGAAATTTTAAAAAGAGGTTTTGTAAATGTTCCAGAAAAATATATTTATGTTGAACAGAATCTATCGAAGAAAATAAGTGTTTTGGAGAATGCTGGAAGTACGAAGGCTGCGGCACTTATGCAGATGATAATAGAAGAAATACAGCTGAGACAAGCAAATTATAGATATACTGTTTCAACGCTTGCGTTTAATCTTGTGCTGTTTTTTGATCGTTTAGATAATGAAAACATAAAGTTTCAGAATAATTCCCGGGAAACTTCAGATTATACACGTAAAATTATAAGTTATATAGAATTACATTATATGGAGGACATCGGGGGAAAGGATTTTGCAAGGGCATGTAATCTGAGTGAGACACATATGCGGAGGATCTTTATAGAGTCTGCTAATATTACACCATCAGAATATCTAAATCTGGTTCGGATTAAGAAGGCCTGTGAAATGCTCGCAAAAGAAAAATGTTCCATAGAAAAAGTGTCTAATTCTGTAGGATACCCGGTGATATCTACATTTATGCGTAATTTTAAGAAAATAACGGGAATTTCACCAAATGCATGGCGGAGAAAAGCGTTGGAGAATCCGGAAAATGTGGCAGCCTACCAAGTATCAGTGTTTAAGGGGTGGTAAAATATATAGGGTGCCACCAGGAACAGTAAAAAAAACAGTTGCCAAAAGGACAAACAGTCACAATCCCTGTATTTTCAGCTAGGTTTTACCATGTATGAGGAAGAAGAAAACCGCTGGCGGTGTTCCTTCCGATCTGATGGAAAATGGATTAATGTAAATGAACTTTTGCAGGCATTTTGCGGAGGTGGACATGCTGCGGCAGCAGGCGTGCGTAAGCGTACAAATGACGTAGATAAATTCAGGCAGGAAATACTTGAGCGGATTGTTATGATGAGAAAGATTTCCGGTCAGAATAAATAAGAATTAGAAACGAAACACAGGAGAACCAGGAGGTGTAGAATGATGGAAAAGAAAAGAACCTATATTGCAATCGATCTTAAGTCATTCTATGCGTCTGTGGAATGTAAAGAGCGAAATCGGGATCCTTTGACGACCAATCTTGTAGTTGCGGATAAAAGCAGAACAGAAAAAACGATCTGTCTTGCAGTATCTCCTGCTTTAAAGTGTTATGGGATACCCGGAAGGGCTCGTTTATTTGAGGTTGTTCAAAAAGTAAAAGAAGCCAACAGTGCCCGCAGGTGGAAAGCACCGAACAGGACATTTACAGGTTCTTCTGATGACAGTGCAGAATTAAATAGTAATCCTGCACTGGAGATTGATTATATTGTTGCGCCTCCCCGGATGGCTCTCTATCTGGAATACAGCACCAGAATTTACAGTATTTATCTGAAATATATTGCGCCGGAAGATATTTTCCCGTATTCGATTGACGAAGTATTTATTGATGTAACGGATTATCTGCATACTTATAATATGACACCAAGAGAACTTGCAATGGCCATGATACAGGATGTGCTGAAAACGACAGGTATAACGGCAACTGCAGGAATCGGAACAAATATGTATTTGTGCAAGATTGCGATGGATATTGTGGCGAAGCATATTAAAGCAGATAAAGATGGTGTACGAATTGCGGAATTGGATGAAATGTCATACCGAAGGAAACTCTGGAGTCACAGACCACTTACGGATTTCTGGAGAGTAGGGAAGGGATATGCAAAGAAGCTGGAAGAATATGGGCTTTATACAATGGGCGATATTGCCAGGTGTTCCATTGGTAAAGAGAATGAATTATACAACGAAGATCTGCTATATAAACTGTTTGGCGTTAATGCAGAGCTGTTGATCGACCATGCCTGGGGGTACGAACCCTGTACCATGGAAATGGTTAAGGCCTACAAACCGGAAATGAACAGTGTTTGCGCCGGACAAGTACTTCATTGTCCTTATGATTTTGAAAAAGCAAAACTGGTCGTAAAAGAGATGACGGATCAGATGGTTTTGGATTTGGTGGATAAGAAGCTTGTAACGGACCAGATCGTGTTGACAGTTGGTTATGATATTGAGAATCTGAACAATGCCGACAGGAGAAAGCAGTATCATGGAGAGGTTACCATTGACCGCTATGGAAGAAGAATTCCGAAACATGCACATGGAACGACCAATCTGAAACGGCAGACTTCCTCAACCAAGATGATAACTGATGCAGTAATAGAGTTATATGACAGGATTGTTGACAGAAACCTGCTTATCAGAAGAATCAATATCACAGCGAACAGGCTTGTGGATGAAAGTTCTGTGAAGAAAGAAGAAGTGTATGAACAGTTGGATCTTTTTACGGATTATGAGGCGCAAAGGAAAAAGCAGGAAGAGGAAGAGGCTGCACTGAATCGTGAAAAACGTATGCAGGAAGCGATGCTCAGTATCAAAAAGAAATTTGGAAAAAATGCTGTACTGAAGGGGATGAATCTTCAGGAAGGTGCAACCGCCAGGGACAGAAATGAACAGATTGGCGGTCATAAGGCGTAAAGGAGTTGAAAGAGGATGAAAAATAATTCTTATGACGATATCATCAATTTACCACATCCGGTCTCTAAGAATCATCCGCAAATGCCACTTCAGGATCGGGCAGCGCAATTTGCTCCTTTTGCAGCTTTGACCGGACATGATGCTGCGATAAAGGAAACAGCAAGATTAACCGATGAAAGATTGGAACTGAGCGAGGAAGTGATTGCTCAGCTGAACGAAAAAATCAACATAATCAGAAATAATATTGGTATAGAACAGAATGTATCGATAACTTATTTTATTCCCGATGCAAAAAAAAACGGTGGATCCTATGTTATGTGCTCTGGTGTTGTAAAAAAGGTAGACGAATACGAGCGTGCTATAATCATGACGGATCAAACGGTCATTCCAATCGAACAGATAAGTGATATTAAATGTGAAGAGTGGTAAATTTGAGAAAAAATACAAAGAAGTTAGAATGTTTTTAAGGAAAAGCTGGAGGTGATGTGCCATGGCTTCATTTGATCAGAAGCTCCGTACGTTATCCGAAAATGATGATTGCCCGAACTAAACATCCAAAATATAGCTATGAAGGAGTCGAGATTCACGATATAACTGATTGGTTGTTACGGAGAAATCAAAGCTGATGGAGGATAATCGTTATGATCAGAAAGATGCAGAACCCAGATATTAATAGAGTTGCTGACATATGGTTAAAGACAAATTTAAAAGCACATGATTTTATTCCTGAGCAATATTGGACAAGTACGAGTCAATTCAATCTCTCCGGGATGGATAGATACTGACTTTATCGAATATACAGGAGCAGATGCAGTGCAGCAGCCGGTTCATCGTGTCGGAAATCCTATGGATATTGCCAATATGGTACTGTTTCTTTGCTCTGAAAAAGGTGGCAGATTCATTTCAGATCCAGAACTCAGAAAGTAAAGAAATTAGAAAAACAGAAACGCAGATTACAGCGTAGTCTCTCTCGTTCTTACGAGAAAAATAAGAAAGGGGTAAGTTACTGTAAAACAAATAATGTAATCAAAAAGGAAAAACTTTTATTAAAACGAAATAACAGATTAACAAACATCCGTAAAAATTATTTGAAGAAGGAATGAAACATAGAGGTTTATGACTTTTTATAAGTTTTCAGTAACGGAATGGATTATGTTTAGAGAAATTGGGGATGAGCGGGCTTTCGATGGGATTTTAAATCAGATTATAGAGAACATTCAGAATGGCAGTCTCAAAGCGGGAGCTGCCCTTCCGGCGGAGCGGACAATGGCGGAGACCATGGGAGTGTCCAGACCGGCAGTCAGAGAAGTTTTGAGAGCACTGGAACTGCTGGGAATAGTTAAGCCAGTGCCGGGAGGCGGGAATTATATTACAGAGGATCTGGATACCTGGCTAATCGGCCCCTTATCCATACTTTTTAAATTAAATAATGGATATCTGCGCCAGAATCAGCAGTTTCGTGCGGCACTGGAAAGAGAATCAGCAATTCTTGCAGCGAGGAAGTGCACACCGCTGAACGCAGCAGAATTATGGATGATTCTTGCACGGCTGGACGCCGCAGAAGATGAAAAGATACGGGGTAAACTGGATCGCGAACTTCACCAGAAGATTGCAAAGATCGCAGATAACCCGATGATTTACAGTGTCCTTGCGGCAGCGGATCAGCTTACGGAGAATATTGTTTCCGGGACGAGAGACTACATTATGAAAAAGAATAATTCTGCCAGAGAGGTTGATGACCAGCATCATCGGCTTGTTGAGGCAATCATCAACGGAGATGCAGAACAGGCGGAACGATGTATGTCCGAACATATGGATACGATTGAACGTTATATGGAAGAAATGCAAAAAAAATCCTAAGAAATTTTGGGCATTTTTACAGAGTTAATTGATATGACCTCTATTGTGTTTTGGTAATACCAGTGATATAATTAAAATGAAAATTGGTAATACCAATAAATAAAACTGGCAATACCAGAAAGAGGTGCGAAACAATGGGATATGTGAAATGGTCATATGAGACACTGAATCATTTTTGCGGAGACGTATTCAAGGCGTTTGGATTTACAGAGGAAGAAAGCAATCAGATCAAGGATGTGCTTCTTACGGCTGACCTTTATGGAATAGAAAGTCATGGTATGCAGAGAATGGTGCGTTATCATAAGGGAATCGAAAAGGGAACCATCCATCCGCAGGCAAAGCCTGAAGTTGTATTTGAAACACCGATATCTGCAGTGATTGATGGTCATAATGGAATGGGACAGCTTATTTCTGTTTACGCAATGAAAAAAGCCATCGAAAAAGCCAAAAAAACCGGAGTTGGAATCGTAACCGTCCGTGAGTCCAATCATTTTGGTATTGCCGGATATTATGCAAAGATGGCGTGCGATGAAGGACTTCTGGGAATGGCTTGCACTAATTCAGAGGCTATTATGGTTCCTACGTTTGGCAAAAAAGCCATGCTTGGATCAAACCCAATCGCAGTAGCTATGCCGGCAGACCCGTATCCGTTTTTCTTTGACTGTTCTACCACAGTGGTTACAAGAGGAAAACTAGAAATGTACAACAAAATGGAGAAACCGCTTCCTAATGGATGGGCGTTGGACAAAGATGGTCATGCAAGCACAGACGCACCGGATGTCCTTGCCAATATTGTTGCAAAGAAGGGCGGCGGAATCATGCCCCTTGGTGGAAATGAAGAGGTTACAGGAAGCCACAAGGGATATGGATATGGTATGTTATGTGAACTGTTCAGTTCCATTCTTTCCATGGGTGTTACTTCGGATCATTGCTGCACATTCCCGGATAAAACTGGAATCTGTCATGGATTCATGGCAATCGATCCGGCTGCATTTGGTGATCCTCAGGCAATCCGCAGACATTTTTCAGAATACCTGGAAGCTTTGAGAGAAAGTCCGAAGGCAGAAGGCAAAGAACGTATTTATACACATGGTGAAAAAGAAATTTTGGCAGAAAAAGAAAGAAGAGAACATGGATTACCTGTAAACGATAATACGATGGTCGAACTTGCTAATCTGTGTGGATATCTCAAACTTGACTTTGATAAATATTTTGACGGATATGAGCTTCCAAAAGATAGCAAATTCTTTACAGGAAATTATTAATAGATTAGAAGGCAACTGTTCACAGTAACAATAGAGGCAGCCGAATCATACGGTTTCACATAATTTAAGATACCAGGGAGGACAATAGAAATGGATTATGCAAAAGAATCTTTAAGACTGCATGGAGAATGGAAAGGTAAGATTGAAGTTGTAACAAGAGTACCTGTAGAAAATAAGGATGATCTGTCACTTGCTTATACACCTGGAGTTGCACAGCCTTGTCTGGAAATCCAGAAGGATGTAAACAAATCTTACGAACTCACAAGAAGATGGAACATGTGTCTGGTAGTTACAGACGGTTCTGCTGTTCTTGGACTTGGAAACATTGGACCAGAAGCCGGAATGCCGGTTATGGAAGGTAAATGTGTCCTTTTCAAGGCATTTGGTGATGTAGATGCATTTCCACTCTGCATTAAAAGCAACGATGTGGACGAAATTGTAAATACAATCTATATGATCTCCGGTTCCTTTGGTGGAGTAAACCTGGAAGATATTTCCGCACCGAGATGTTTCGAAATTGAAAAGAAACTGAAAGAAAAATGTGATATTCCGATCTTCCATGATGACCAGCATGGTACTGCGATCATCACACTGGCAGGTCTTACCAATGCACTTAAAGTTGTTGGCAAGAAGAAAGAGGATGTCCATGTTGTAATGAACGGAGCAGGAGCAGCAGCAATCTCTATCGCTCGTCTGCTTCTCACAGCCGGATTTAAGAACATCACACTCTGTGACAGAAAGGGTGCGATTTATGAGGGACGTCCGGAAGGAATGAATCCAGTCAAAGATGAAATGAGCAAGGTGACCAATCTGGATAAGAAAGCAGGTTCTCTGGCAGATATGCTGGTCGGCGCAGATGTATTTATCGGTGTTTCCGCACCTGGTGCCGTTACAACAGAGATGGTTAAGACCATGAATAAGGATGCAATTGTTTTTGCATGTGCAAACCCGACTCCGGAGATTTTCCCGGATGACGCAAAGGCTGGCGGAGCAAAAGTTGTTTCCACAGGAAGAAGTGATTTCCCGAACCAGATCAACAACGTACTTGCTTTTCCAGGAATCTTTCGTGGCGCATTTGATGTGAGAGCAAAAGAGATCAATGATGAAATGAAGCTGGCAGCGTCTGAAGCACTTGCAAATCTGATCGCAGATGAGGAACTTTCTCCGGAATATATCATTCCGAAGGCATTCGATAAGAGAGTAGGACCGGCGGTAGCCAAAGCAGTTGCGGAGGCAGCAAAGAGAACCGGCGTAGCCCGTATTTAAAAATACAATTTAATAAGATAGACAATTCTCCCCGGCATAACTTATTATAGGGATAGCAAGGACGTGTGACAACAATAGACTTTACTTCAAGGAAACGTCCGCAGTATGCCGGGGATTTTCTTATAATTTTTTACGAATGAGTAGAGATTTATAGCTGGAAATAAGAAACCAACTATGGAAGGGAGAGCTGTGGTATAAACAGCTTCCGTCACAGACAGCGTAGGAGACCTGCAAGTAGCTGGACAAAGCATGCTATAATTAAAAATAACAGACATCAGAAAAGAAGGGACAAAATATGCAAATCAGTTTATTACTAATGGAAGAGATTGCAAAGCTTTTTGCAATCATGCTTATGGGATATGCGGTTGTAAAAGCCGGCCTTATGAAGTCATCGGAGAGTAAAAGCATATCTGTAGTCATGGTTTATCTGGTTATTCCATGCGTAATTATCGACGCATTTCAGGTGGACTATACGCCAGATGTAAAAAAAGGACTGCTCCTGGCATGTGCGGCAGCAGTTCTGGTACATGTTTTATTTCTGATACTTACCACAATATTAAAACAAGTATTACAGCTGGATACGATTGAGCGTGCAACTGTTATTTATTCAAATGCCGGGATACTGGTAATTCCGCTGGTACAGGATTTGCTTGGACAGGAGTACGTTATTTATTCCAGTGCTTATATTGCGGTACAGCTGATTCTGATCTGGACACACTGCAAAAATATGCTTTGCGAAGAAGATAGATTAGAGTGGAAAAAAGTATTTCTGAACGTAAATATTATTTCAATCATAGTAGGAGTGATATTGTTTATCTGCAGAATCCAGATGCCTTCGGGAGTGCAGGATGTCATGGATATGATGAATAATATGATTGGTCCGATCGGTATGCTGCTTGCCGGAATGGTTATTGCGGACGTACCTCTTAAGATTGTATTTACTAAAAAAAGAAACTATCTTTCAACAGTATTGCGATTGATTGTTTATCCAATATTTGTACTGATTCTAATGAAACTGATTCATACATTTGCAGGAATAAATGATTCCAAACAGATTCTCCTGACTGTATATATTGCATCCATAACACCTGCTTGTGCAACTGTGACATCCATGGCGCAACTATATGATAAAGATGCGGCATATGCGAGCTCATTGTATGTACTTACGACACTGCTGTCAATTGTGACCATGCCAGTGATGGTGGGAATGTATGAGATGTTTGTGTGAGAGAATAGAAAGATTGAAGAAATGACACTGACTTCGGTTGGTGTCTTTTATTTTCATGGTCCAGTCATGTCCAGACTGATCGAATACTTTGTGAAGATCACGTTCCAGATGTTAAAGGCATTCTACATTGCAGAATACAAATCCATCATGATAATTGATAGACGAGAAAAAAGATATGGATCCGAGTATGCATGCTCATGCTGCCATTTCTGATTGTATATTTGGGGATAAAAGATGGACTGAGCCTAAAAAGCACATTATTTTATTTCCGAACAATATTGGACAAGCAATTATGAATTAGTGAAAGAAATGATGTCACAAGCGGAAATCCAATAAATGTCGTGTCAAGTCTATAGTATCTGACACAATAGGTTATAAAAAATCTGTAATAATGAGATAATTACACTCAATAACGCCGATACGGGATTATAATAAATCCTACTCGGCGTTATTGATTTTTGCATAGCATTCTTTGCTCTATAAGAAGTTCACGAAATTTACCACATCGAGTTGGATTTGTTGACAATCATATTGGCCTGGAATATACTTGGTTTATCAAGCGCGGCTCGAAAAAATCTTTATTGTCAGAAAAAAGTCAATCCAAAAGGGGAACTGGAGATTATTGACAGTTAAATATAACATATGAAATCATATAAGTAGATGTTGAGCTCAAGAAGCTAAAACTTTCATAAAGAGGTGTCGGAATGGATAAAAAAACAACGTTGGAAATGATTGCAGCAATTTCAAATGCAAACGGTACATCAGGCTTCGAAGATGAAGTGGTTGCAGCGATTCGTCCTTATGCAGAAGGACTCGGAGAAATTACAGAAGATCGCATGCGCAACCTATATATCCGCCGTAAAGAAAATAACGGCAAACGTCCGGTTGTTCAGCTTGATGCACATAGTGATGAGGTTGGCTTTATGGTGCAGGCTATCTGCCCGAACGGAACTCTCCGCATCATTCAGATTGGAGGTTGGGTGAACCACAATATTCCCGCTCATAAAGTCCTGGTTCGCAACCGATTCGGAGAATATATTCCAGGTATTACTGCCAGTAAGCCTCCGCATTTCATGACAGAGCAGGAGCGTAAAGCACCTCTGGATATGAAAGATATCACGGTAGATGTTGGCGCTGTTTCTAAAGAAGAGGCGGTTGAAAAGTTCGGCATTCGTATCGGTGAACCGGTAGTGCCAGATGTGACATTTACATATTCAGAAACCACAGATCTGATGGTGGGCAAGAGCTTTGACTGTCGTTTGGGATGTGCGGCAATTCTTAAGACCATGCATACTCTGGCTGGTCAGGATTTGAATGTGGATATTGTTGGCGCTTGTGCAGCACAGGAAGAAGTTGGTGTACGTGGTGCCACTGTGACAGCACAGGTAATTAAGCCGGATATCGCAATTGTTTTTGAAGGCTGCCCGGCAGATGATACGTGCGTTGAGCAGTATATGGTTCAGACTGCTATTAAGCGTGGCCCGATGCTTCGTCACATTGATTCACGCATGATCACCAATCCACGTTACCAGAGATATGCGCTTGATCTGGCAGAAAAGCTTGGCATCCCGGTTCAGGATGCAGTTCGCAGTGCTGGTTCAACCAATGGTGCAGTTATACATCTGAATGAAAAAGCAGTTCCGGTCATTGTTATTGGTGTTCCGGTTCGCTATGCGCACACACATTACGGGATTTCAGCTTATGCTGATTTTGATAATGCGGTTAAGTTGGCATGCGAAATTCTTAAAAGACTTGACGAAGAGCAGATTATGAGTTTTTAAAAAAATATAATGATGTGCTGAAAGCGACAGGTATAACGGCAACTGCCGGAAAAGGATATGCAAAGAAGCAGCAAAGAAGCGCATCACAGTTATTTAAACTTTTATGTGACAAACGTAACTGTCTGTGATATTATGAAAGTGATATAAGCGGAAATGACTTTTGCAGAAACGAAAGTATCTTCAAATTTTATTTAAAAATATACTTCTTCTAATAGATTAGAAAGAAGTTATATAGATACGGAACGGTATGAGTACAAAGAACATTACCAGCGAACAGTAATGTAGGAGAACAGTTCGAACATATGTATCGGCTGTTCTCCTTTTGTTTTCAGGCATTAATGGGGGAATATTTTCTATATAAGTGTTGGGAGATTTTATGGAAAAGTTTAAGGCAAATGATAATAAGAATGAAGAACATGAGATTAGCTACAGACAATTTAACAAAAAGCTGGAACTTCTGAATCAGATTCTGTCTCTGATATCAGACATTAATCAGGCATCGGATGAGAAAGTGATAGATACCATTCGATTTTATTGCACAGCCCGCTGAAAAACAGTTGGAAGAAAACATAATGAGGAAAATTCAATGAAAATAAATGGTACAGCTGCTAAACATATTAAGAAATATTGTTATATTGTTGGCCTTCTCTCTTTCCTGCTTGCATTTTTTGTGTGTAGCCAGATGATCCGATATCAGGAAAAAGAAAAAAAAGCAGTGGGAACTTATATGGCACAAAGCACGATAAGGAGAGTCAAGGAAAAGCTGGACAATTATATAACGATTTCTGATCTTCTGGGAAATTATATCATTGATGGATCGGATATGGATGAAAACACTTTTTCAGAACTGGAAGAAAAGATTCCCAATGAGGATGGTGTGGTAAAGGCGTTTGAGCTGGCACCGGAAGGGATCATAACCGAAATCTATCCTATGCAGGGAAATTCAGAGGCTCTTGGCCTGGATCTACTGAGGGAACATGAACGGAAAAAAGATGCAGTTCTGGCTAAGGAAACCAGAGAGTATACACTTGGTGGTCCCTATCAGTTAAAGCAGGGAGGATCCGGAGCTTTACTTTTTAAACCGGTTTATCAAAACGATGATTCTGGAAAGAGTAGTTTCTGGGGATTTGTACTCCAGGTAATCGACTGGGATTGTTTCATGAGTGACATAAATCTGAAATCTTTAAGTGAGGCGGATTTCAGCTATAAGATCTGGTCTTATGACAGAAGCAGTGAGGATAAGAATATTCTTGCCCAGAGTCAAGAGGATATGCCGGAAGACTGCCTGACGATAGAATGTGAAATCCCGAATAACACATGGTATTTTGATATTGCGCCTTCGAATGGGTGGATTCCGGTTTCATACTGGCTCCTCGCTATTGCCGCTTCTTATATATTTTCATTATTGGTCGCTACAATTTATTATCAGATATCCAGCAAAAAGCACAGAGAAAAACAATATGCTGCTGATCTTAAGAAAGCGGCGGAGCTGGCGAAAAGTGCAAATGAAGCAAAAACGCGATTTCTGTTTAATATGAGCCATGATATACGGACGCCGATGAATGCGATTATAGGTTTTTCCGGATTACTGGAAAAGAATCTTCAGAACGAGGAAAAAGCAAAGGAATATCTGGGAAAAATCTGTTCTTCCGGAAATTTGCTGATGACGATTATTAACCAGATCCTGGAGATAGCCCGTATTGAAAGCGGTACTATAGCGCTGCAGTTGAAAGCTGAGGATATAAACGCAGTGTTTCATACGGTAAACACAGTATTTGAGGAAGATATAAGGAAGAAGAACCTGCAGTATTCGGCAGATTTGGATGTATATCATACGTTTATCTTTTGTGACAGAGTGAAGCTTCAGGAGATAATGCTGAATATTATCAGCAATGCAATAAAGTATACATCCGATGGGCATGCGGTCCATGTAAAGATATATGAGAAAGATTCAGAGAATCCCCGGAAAGCCCGGTTTATTTTTACTTGTGAAGATACAGGCATTGGCATGAGTGAGGAATATCTTCCACATATCTTTGAGGAATTTTCCAGAGAACATACAACCACAGAGAACAAGGTCGCTGGTACAGGACTGGGCCTTCCTATTGTAAAATCCATGATTGAGCTGATGGGCGGAAGCATCCAGGTAGAAAGCACGCAAGGTGTCGGGACAAAATTCACGGTAGATATTTCTTTTGATATGGCATCAGAAGCGGATGTATATAGGGATCAGATATCTGAACAGCCAGATGTATTAGAAAAGCTGGAAGGAAAACGTATTCTTCTTGCAGAGGATAATGATCTGAATGCAGAGATCGCGATAGAACTGCTTGCGGAACAAAAGATCATTACAGACCGTGCGGAAGATGGAGCAGAGTGTCTGGATAAGCTGGAGAAAGCAGATTCCGGATATTATGATATGATTCTTATGGACATTCAGATGCCGGTGATGGATGGATATGATGCTGCAGCCAGGATACGCAGAATGAAAGATGAGAAGAAAGCCTCCATCCCCATTATTGCAATGACAGCAAACGCCTTCGCAGAGGACAGACAGAAGGCGATATCCATGGGAATGAATGATCATGTGGCAAAACCAATTGATATGAATGTACTTTTACCGGTGATAGCAAAATATATAAGGTGAAATATCGGTGTTACTGTTCACTGGTAACGTTCCGCGAGGTGTTTTTTGTGAACAAGGTTCACAGAAAACCCGAGAATCTCAGCGCGAAATCATGCGAATGCATGATTTCTGTGCATCGCGAAGTGAGTTACTGGTCACGGAGTGACCAGTAACTCAGAGTAAACGGCGACTTGACTTATTAGTTGCAACCACATATAATTGCTTCGGAACGTAACTTAAAACTTACATTTCGAATAAACAAATAAATTCTTATGAAGGGAAGAATAAATGAAATTATGAAACCTGTGGAGGCATATGATAATGTCAAAAGATGAGTATTTAATCACAGATGCGCCGCTTAAAGCGCTGACAGTTTTCGCAATGCCGATGATTCTCGGCAGCTTTTTTCAGCAGATATACAATATGGCTGACTCTATTATCGTCGGTCAGTTTGTGGGTTCCTCTGCACTTGCAGCTGTCGGTGCCTGTGCGGCGCTGACTAATGTTTTCATTTGTGTGGCACTGGGTGCCGGTGTGGGTGCCGGTGTGCTCGTGAGTCGTTATTTCGGTGCCAGGGAGTATGGAAAAATGAAAACCATTGTGTCAACGTCCTTGCTTAGCTTTTTAATTCTAAGCATAGTCCTTGGGATTTTTGGCTTTTGCTTCTCCCGTTGGATGATGGGCACGTTACAAACCCCTGCCGATATACTGGACGATGCAGTGCTGTATTTGCGAGTCTATTTCGTGGGTTTTCCTTTTTTGTTTATGTACAACATTCTTTCTACGATGTTTACTTCCATAGGCGAATCAAAAATTCCACTGGGACTTCTGATATTTTCGTCAGTCTTAAATATTTTTATGGATCTTTGGATGGTGGCTGGTCTTGATCTCGGCGTGTTCGGTGCGGCGCTTGCAACCTTAATTGCACAAGGAATTTCCGCCGTGTTTTCGCTTCTGATTTTCTTATATCGGATGCGACGATATAAGAGCTCTTTTCAACGATTTGACTGGCGGGAGCTGCATTCCATGCTTCAGATTGCGGTTCCATCAGTTCTCCAGCAGTCTACAGTGTCTATCGGCATGATGATCGTACAGGCTGTTGTAAATCCCTTCGGCACACAGGCGCTTGCGGGATATGCGGCGACGATGCGGGTTGAGAATGTTTTTTCCCTGATTTTTGTATCCATCGGCAATGCAGTTTCGCCATATGTTTCACAGAATCTCGGCGCAAACAAACCCCAGCGTATCAAAAAAGGCTACCAGGCTGCATTGGTGCTGGATGTGTGCTTTGCAGCCATTGCTTTCATCGTTATTGAAACGCTGCATACGCAAATTTCCTCGTTGTTTCTTGGTAAAGACGGAACCGCTCTGGCCTATCAGGTATCCGGGGATTATATGAGATGGCTTGGTTATTTCTTCATTTTTATGGGAATCAAAATGGCAACGGATGGAGTCCTTCGTGGTCTGGGAATCATGCGCCCGTTCCTCATTGCAAATATGGTGAATTTGGCGATTCGCCTGTCTGTTGCTTTGATTTTTGCACCGCGTTTTGGCATTGAATTCGTCTGGATTGCTGTACCAGCAGGTTGGTTTGCGAACTTTTTAATATCCTATGTGGCGCTCAGGAGATCATCAAGTCTATAGTATCTGGCTGTATTTTGCAGAAAGTTTTTTTTAAACATGCTATAGAAAAATGTTTTTCATTGGACGTGCTGCTTCAGAAATAGCTGAAAGAGAACGCGGGAAATGAAGGAGGTATCATGAAAATTACTTACATTAATCACAGTGGATTTTTAATTGAGACCAGAGACTGCTACTATATTTTTGATTATTACAAGGGTGAATTGCCGCATCTTGACAAGGAAAAAGAAGTAATCGTCTTTTGCAGTCATTTCCACGAGGATCATTTTAACCCACAAATCTTTGGGATTCTTGAAGATATGGGGATGACTTATCAGGCAGTCCTGGCGAATGATATACGAAAAAGGAATCATTTATCGGATCTGAAGATCACATATGTTTATCATGATCAGACTTATAATCTGGATAATGATACCAAAGTTGATACCTTGCTGTCTAACGATAGTGGTGTCGCATTTATTGTCAAAACAAAGGAAGGCACCATTTATCATGCCGGCGACTTAAACGACTGGTACTGGGATGGTGAGCTGAAAGCTGACAACCAGAGACTTACTTCTGCATATCGTGCAGAGATCAGGAAAATTAAGGGTATGCATTTTGATGCTGCATTTGTTCCCTTAGATCCGAGGCAGGGAGATCACTATGCCGACGGGATCCTGTATTTCCTTAAAAATGTAGATTGCAATGTCATTTTTCCAATGCATTACTGGAATGATGCCAGTGTAATTAAGCGGTTTATTACGGAATATCCGCAATATAAGTCACGCATTAAAAACACAGAATGTACAAAAGGAGAAGAAGTATGAAATTTAAGATGATTCACGAAAACTACAATGTGTCAGACCTGGACCGATCTATTAAATTTTACAATGAGGCCCTTGATCTGCACGAGGTGAGAAGAAAGACTACCGATGATTTTATCATCGTGTATCTGAGCAACGATGTAAGTGATTTTGAGCTGGAACTTACCTGGCTTAAGGATCATCCACAGCCATATAATCTGGGTGAATGCGAATTCCATCTGGCATTTCAGGCGGAGGATTACGAGGCTGCGCACAAGAAGCACAAAGAGATGGGGTGCATTTGCTTCGAAAATGAAGCAATGGGAATTTATTTCATCGTAGATCCAGATGGCTACTGGCTTGAGATTGTGCCGTAAAGCTGGTTGGGAAATCGAATAAAGCTGACGGATATTATTTTACAGGAGGGCACTTATGTACCTGGATAATTTAGATGAACTGGATCAGAAGATTATCCAGTTACTTATAGAAAATGCACGTATCTCCTACTCGGATATCGGTGAAGAAACCGGCATTTCCAGAGTGGCAGTAAAATCCCGGATTCAGGCTATGGAGAAAAAGGGGATAATTGAAGAATATACAACAATAATAAATCCTCAAAAAATCAGTGGTGCTGTATCCAGTTATTTTGAAATTGAAATAAAACCAGATCATTTGTCACAGGTGACGGATATCTTATACAAAGATGATACAGTCACACAGATTTACCGTGTCACAGGAAGAGACAAATTGCATGTACATGCTGTTGCTTCATCAAGTGATGAAATGGAGCACTTCCTGCACAACGTCATTGATACACTGCCCGGCATTATCAGCTGTAGCTGCAATACGATCTTATCACGGATTAAAGATATTAAAGGGTTACGGCTGTAGAGGTCAAATTGAGGTGGAGCATTATGGCTCCTTTTGAGGAGAAGGAGAAAAATTTTATTGTTATTATTTACAATTACAGTGTAGGTAAAATAAAAGGCAATGAACCAGAAATGGTTCATTGCCTTTTGTGCGGTATGGGTTATTTTAACTTTTAAAATATAATTTTGAAATTTTAAAACGAAAGATGTTATAAAAAATCAGAGTTTATTGTTCCGTTTAAAATTGTAAGTTCTTGTTCTTTGGAAACTGGAAAAATAATTTGCGGATGTCCGGAAGGAATAGATGTAGGAGCTTCAATATATTGAAGCAATAAATTTGCAGCCATTTCTCCAAGCTTCTCTTTCGGGTGGTTAATACTAGGAACTCGGGTTGAATCATACAATTTGGTTACATTGGAATTATCAAAGCTTATAACAGTTAAATCTTCTGGAACAGAAATGTTTTTTGAAGCAAGATAAGGAACTACATGACAAGCAATATGATCATTATAGCAAATCAGCGCACTACATTGTATTGAAATGTCATCAATAAATAAATCAATATTTTTAAATTGTCGTTTAGACTCTTCTTTTTGTCCTGATAAACCGTACCAAGAAATAAAATCTTCTTGGATTGGAATATTAAAATCTTTTAATGCTTTGATATATCCAAGATAACGATTTAATCCTTGCGTTTCATCAAAGCGAAATAATCCAGCTATTTTCGTGTGTCCTTTTTGAATTAAGCGTTTAGTCATCAAATAAGATGCTTTTTCATCATCCCACATAACACTAGGAGCATCTACGTTGCATAGGCGGTTATTAATAAACACAAAAGGAATGTGGTGTAATCTTAATTGTTCATATAAATCTGTATATGGAGATGGAAGGCTGCTTTTTACGCTTTCGATAATTAATCCTGAAACCTTACTATTAAGCATTTTCTTTAAAAAAAGTGATTCGTTTTCAAGGCGATTATGACTTTGTTCTAAAAGCAAACTATACCCTTTTGGATAAAAAACTGTTTCAAAGCCAGTGAGGATTTTAGAACTAATGTAATTGCCAACATTGGTAAAAAGAATGCCAATTATTTTTTCTTTTTGAAATACTTCTACTTCTTTTGCAACGAAACTTCCGCTTCCTTTGGATCTGGAAATGAGGCCATCTGTTTCCAATTCTTGAAAGGCGTTTCGTACTGTTTGTCTACTTATTTGAAATTGATTACATAGTTCAGATTCAGACGGTAACTTTTCCATGTATTTAAATGTACCATTATAAATTTGGTCGGTAATCCACTTATAGAGAATTTTGTATTTAGGCAGTTTGCCGTATTCTGTTTGTGTCTTATTCATGAGAAATGCTCCTTTATGAGAATAAATGCCTTACGTTTACTATAGCAATTAATTGGAAAAAAAGCAAGTAAAAATACATAAAAAAATACATGTTGAATCAAAAAAAGACAACAAAAAGAACAGAAATATTTTGTTGAAATCTACAAAAATAGAAAAAAAGACCAAAATGTATTTACAATCATGATAATATGTGGTATAAAAAATACAAGAAAACCACAAAGAGTGAGTTTAAAAATACAAATTAAAAACATGAAAGGATATTTAAAAAAGAACACAAAAGGAAGGTGAAAGTGTGAAAATAGGGTATATTCCAACTCGAAGAAATAATTTCAGCGTGGAAGCTGCACTGTTTTATAAAAAAAAGATAAGACAAATTATAGAAGTAATCTCTCCGGAAATTGTAGATTTGGAAGATATTAATTCTGAAGGTTTACTATGGAAACAAGCAGATGTCCCTAAAGTGATAGAAAAAATGCGCCGGGAACAAGTAGATGCGTTGTTTTTTCCACATTGTAACTTCGGAAGTGAAGGTGTTGTTGGCCAAGTAGCAGCTGCTTTGAATGTTCCGGTATTGTTATATGGACCGCGCGATGATGCACCGGCGTTGGATGGAATGAGGGATCGAGATTCACAGTGTGGGTTGTTCGCGACAGGTAAGGTTTTGCGACATCATAATGTAACGTTTACATATATTACAAATGTTGCGCCAGATGACAGGGTTTTTATATCAGGATATGAAAAGTTTTTAAGAGTGGTACAAGTAGTAAAAACAGTAAGAAACATCCGCATTCTTCAGATTGGTCCAAGACCAACAGATTTTCTTAGCGTAATGGCTAACGAGGCTGAACTAATGGAATTGTTTGGAGTAGAAGTTTACCCATTGACTCTTTCAGAATTGAAATCAGAGATGGAGAGATGCTGGACAGAGGAGAGAAAAAATGTAGAAGATGTGTGCACTTGGATTGAGAAGAATTATCAAGGAGTAGGAGCCAAAGAGGAAGTGCCGCGTAGGACATTTGCGAAGATGAAAGTTGCAATTCAAAATTTGGCAAAAAAATTTCAGTGTAACTGTGCTTGTATCCAGTGTTGGAGTGCAATGCAGGATGAATTAGATATTTTTCCCTGTGCAGTTAATTCAATGCTAGCTGACGAAGGATTTCCAGTAGCATGTGAAACAGATATATGCGGTGCAATTTCTGCTCTTTTAATTCAAGCAGCAACAGGAAATAAGAAAGTACATTTTTTAGCTGATGTAACTATACGTCATCCAGAAAAGGAGAATACAGAGCTTTTATGGCATTGTGGTGCTTTCCCATCAAAATTTGCAAAACATAGAGAATACTGCAGAATTGACACTGCATGGGATGGAAAAAGTCAGTGTGGAAATTGTAGTTGGGAACTTGAAAACGGCGATATTACGCTTTGCAGATTTGATGGAGATCATGGTAGGTATTCTTTGTTTCTTGGAGAAGGAAAAGGAATTAATGGTCCAATGACGAAGGGAACATATGTTTGGTTTGAGACTGAAAATTGGCCAAAATGGGAGCATAAGCTTGTGCAGGGCCCATACATTCATCATGTGGCCGGAACTTATGGAAAAGTTGCAGATGTTTTATTAGAGGCATGTAGATATATTAAAAATTTAACACCAGACCCTGCAACTCCGTCAAGGGAACAGTTAGAGGAAAGATATAGAATGGGGCTTTAAAAAAGCTATATTAAAAAAGTATATTGAGCAAATAGGAGAGAGATATTATGAGTCAGAAGAAAACGGGTGGAAAAACATCACTTTGGAAGCGATTCTTTTTACAGAGTTATTCGAGTGCAATTGTGGCAATAATTTTATTAATATTTATTTTTTCTGTCTTTACAGATGCATTTTTAACCCCATTTAATCTTTTTAACTTATCAAGAACCGCTGCTGTTTATGCTTTTATAGGTGCTTCCCAGTTGATTTTGATGGTAATTGGAGACATGAATCTTGGTATTGGGGCTTGTGGAGCCTTGTCTACGGTTGTAATGGGAACATTGATTACCAAATTTGGGTTGCCAATTCTTCCAGCTGTATTGATGGCAGTTTTAGTATCTGTATTATGTGGTCTTATGATTGGTCTTCTGGTGGTTAAGATGAAACTTAATCCTTGGATCATTACACTGGCAATGTCTTTTGTTTTTAATGGTTTAGCAATTGGATATTCGCATGGGTATTCATATGAAATGCCAGAAACATTGACTTGGATAGGAAGAACCAAGCTAGGGATTTTTTCATTTTTGTTTATCTTGATGGTAGTTATGATAGTAATTTTATATGTAATGTTTCGACATATGAAATATGGAAGAGATATTTTAGCCGTTGGAGGAAATCGAACAGCAGCAAGACTTTCTGGTATTAATGTAGATTGGATTATTATTTCTTGTAATATTCTTTCTTGTGTGTTTGCTTGTTTGGCAGCAATTTTGTGGGCCTCTAGAACTGGAACAGCATCTCCGAATACAGGATCAGATTGGATGATGTATTCTATAGCGGTTTGTGCAATTGGAGGAATTCCACTTTTAGGAGGAAGTTTTACGGCACTTGGATTTTTTTGCGGAGCGTGGATTCTGACGATGGTGCGTAATGGTCTGACAATGTTAAATGTGGATGTTTATTATGAACAGGTTTTTCTTGGAATTATTATTTTGTTTGCTGTTTCTGTGGAATCTATAAGAGCGCGGGTGGCAGAAAGAATGAACTAGGATAAAAATTTGTACTTCGGAGAGGAAAGTACAGATATTTATAAAAAACTATTAAAAAACTATATTATTAGGAGGGTAACTTTATGAAGAAAAAAGCAGTTAGTATTTTATGTATGGTAGCAATGAGTATTGGAAGCTTAGGAACAGAAGTTGTATGTGCAGCAGAGTCTGACTTTGTTCTGGCAAAAGACCCAGAAGATTATAAGCTAACAATTTATTGGCCGGCACCAGATACTTATTTTGAGGAAAATATTCAGCCAGGATATCAGGCTGTGGAAGAAAAATATGGGGTTTCTTTTGATTATGCAATTGGAACAGAATGGACACAGGATATCGAAAATCAAATTGTGGAAGCAAAAGCAGCTGATGGATATGATTTATTTATGATTTACGGTGCAGATACATCCGGAGCAAATGCGCTTTATAAAGAACTTTATGAGGCAGGCGGAAAAGTTGTTAATTATGGAGGAGTAATGGATGATCCTCAGGAATCGGCACTTACTGTTTGCGGTGATGTGTATCAGTATTCTTATGAAGCTACTTGCAAAATGATTGAATCAATTGATGGAGATGCTAAAATTATAAATGTTTTGGAGAATCTTGGTGATGTAAACACCTTGGAACGTCAGAAGGGTGTAGAAGCAGCTGTTGCAGAATATGAAGGGGCAGAAATTGTTCAGACGATTGGTGACATTACAACCGAGGATGAAGGATATGAGAAGACATTTAATGCGTTAGCAGCGAATCCGGGGGCAAACGGAATTATTGCAACTGGTGGTACAGCTTCTAGAGGATTAGCGAATGCTTTGAAAGATTACTATGCATCAAACAGCGAAGCAGAACATCTCTTTGCAGTTGCAACAGATCCATCTGAAGAAGTTATGAATGGAATTGAAAATGGAACAATTGATATAGGAGTAGCTCAGAACGGATATGGACAAGGATATATTGGTGCACTTGCATTACTTCATCTTGCTGATGGATGGGAGCCAGTAGAATGGGGCGAACATATAGTGTCTGGTTTTGTGTTAATTACAAAGGATAATATGGATACATATAGTTCAGAAATTGAGCAACTTAGTATTGACATTGCAAATGATTTGGAAACAGTTTATATGAAGAAGTAGTAAGCTGAAAATAGGAAGAATTTCTGCCCTCTGTTACAAATAGAGGGCAGAATAAAACCGGAGGAATAGATTATGCTGGAAATAAAAAATGTTTCAAAATCATTTCCGGGAGTGAAAGCACTAAATAATGTTTCTGTACAATTTCAGAACGGAGAAATTCATGCGCTTCTTGGAGAAAATGGAGCGGGAAAAAGTACACTTATGAAGATCATCTGTGGAATTTACAAAGCAGATGAAGGGAATATCCTGATGGACGGAAATGAACTTCATTTATCAGGATATGGTGATGCTGTTCGCCATGGGATTAGCATGGTACATCAGGAAATTCAGATGATCCCGGAAAGTAGTATCGCTGAAAATATTGTAAATGATAAAATGAGTCAGTTTGCTAAAATGGGTTTTGTAAATTGGAAGAAGATTTATGAGTTTGCGGAGATCTATATGAAAGAAGTAGGTCTTGAGTTTCCTCCGGAAAAGAAGGTGCGATTCTTAAGTGCTGCACATAAGCAATTAATTCAAATTGCAAAAGCATTAAGCGCAGATACAAAAATACTGCTTTTGGATGAACCAACATCTTCTTTAACGAGGCATGAAGCAAATTTGCTTTTTGAACTTGTAAAAAAATTAAGAGATAAGGGATTAGTTATAATTTTTGTGTCTCATAAACTTGAAGAAGTTCAGTTGATTGCGGATAAAGTTACAGTTTTTCGTGATGGAGAATTAGTTGGTACTGGTGAGATTAGTAAAATGGACAATCCTACAATTATAAAAATGATGATAGGAAGAGAGTTTGCATATCAGTATCGGGGAGCTTTAAATGCAGAGAAAAATGAAGTGATATTTGAAGCAAAACATATTTATTCCCACTTGCATGGTTTACAAGATATGAGTTTTCAACTTCGTAGAGGAGAAATTTTGGGGTTTTATGGACTTGTTGGCTCTGGGCGTACTGAGTTAATTCGTACAATCTTAAATATTGATAAAAGAGATGCTGGAGATATTTTTCTTCGAGGAGAAAAAATTGAAATTGATTCTTTTAAAACTGCACTACATAAATACAAAATTGGTTATGTAACAGAGAATAGGAAAGAAGAGGGACTATTTTTGGAACACTCTGTCGTAATGAATATTTGTGTAAATTCATTACAAAAATGTTATTACAAAAGAATTCCTGTTATTAATTTAAAAACAGAAGAAGAGAATGCAGATATTTATGTAAAAAAGCTAAAAATAAAGACACCTGGAATGACAACCCTTGCAGGAAAGCTGTCAGGAGGAAATCAACAGAAAATAAGTATTGCAAAATGGCTTGCTGCAGAGTGTGATATTCTTATTATTGACGAACCAACGGTTGGTGTTGACATTGGAGCGAAGGAATATATTCATGATTTAATCTGGAATCTTGTCACAAAAGAAAACAAGACAGTAATTTTAATTTCTTCGGATATGAATGAGATGATCTCATTAGCAAGAAGAATTTTAATCTTTAAAAATCGAAAAATTGTTTCAGAGTTAAAAGGAGAAGAATTTTTTGCAAGGCCGGGAAGTGAAATTAGTGAGGAAATAGGAAAGTCATTCGTATAAAAAGGAAGTGAAAAAATGAAAAAACTGGCTTTTTATTCAATAGAGAGAAGCAATGAAATATCAGAAAGTTACATAAAAAAATTAGTAGAGAAATTGAGGAAAAATGGTGCAGAACAATGTCGAATCTATGAACAGGAATTGGAAGGAGAAAAATATTTTTTTGGATTTATTGAGACTGAAAAATCGTTTGAATCTGATTGGATGTCAGCAAGGCACGTATATGAATTTGCTCAGCGAGAAGGAGACGATTTCACTAATTTAGAAAAACGTGGAATTATTATTGGAGTAGCTGATGGGAAATTAGAAGAATATGTACGCCTTCATGATGAACAGCCACAGATTATTCATGATTTATGTTATCAGAATGGTTTTAGAAAATCTTCAATTTTTGCATTCCCTACTTTATCAGGTAATTGGTATTTATTGCAATTTGTTGAGTATAAGGGAAAAGAAGATCCGCGCCTATATGAAAACCCGACATATCAAGAGTGGCTGCGTGTTACTGGAGAGTGTCAGAAACCTCTTCCAGGAGAAAAATTTTGGAAAGACATGAAGTTGCTATTTCAGTATAGGAAATAATTAAATAAGAAAAGATTAAATAGGAGGATTGCTATGAAAAGATCACTTGCAAATAGTGCTATTCGTTATGCAGAAGAATTATTAAATCAGTATAACTTTAAACTTCCAGAATTTGGTTATTGGAATTTGAATGAGTGGAGAGCCCATAAAAATGAGATAGATGTAATTAAGAAACTGATGCTTGGGTGGGATCTTACTGATCATGGACTTGGTAGGTTTGACGAAATTGGATGTACCCTTTTTACGATTCGAAATGGTCTTCTTGATCAACCAGATGTGGGGGTTCCGTACGCAGAAAAGTTATTAATTTTTAAAGATGGTCAAAGATTACCGATTCATTATCATGGATTTAAAACTGAGGATATTATTAACCGTGGTGGTGGAGTTATGTTTATTCGTTTGTATAATACGGTAAATGGAAAAGCAGTAGACACGCCTGTTGAGGTTTATATGGACGGAATTAAACACATTTATCAACCAGGAGAAGAAGTACTGATTTATCCTGGAAATAGTATAAGTATTACACCTGGAATTGCGCATACGTTTGGTCCAAAGCCGGGGATGGGTGATTTAATTTGCGGAGAAGTATCAAAAGTTAATGATGATAATATTGATAATTATCACATTGAATTCCAGCCGCAACAGTATCCTGAAATAGAAGAAGATGAACCTATTTTTCGTCCTCTGTGTAATGAGTATGACCGAGTTTTATAAAATTTTATTTTGAAAGTTGATTAGATGCATAAGTTGCCACAATCTGTGAGAAAACAAAGGTTGTGGCTCTTTTATTAAAAGACTAGTCTGTATAAAAAGCTGTATATCTTTTTGTGTAAGAAGTAATTAAGCGTTAAAACAATTTTGTATTGTAAATTATTCAATACTGCCATGTTTGTGTGTTAAAAGAATGAAAACGTAACATGCTAACAATAAGCACAAAAATTCAAAAAGGAGACTAAACAAATGGACAGCAAGAAGAAAAAAGAGTTGGAGTTATGGGCTGCAAAAATTCGTAAAACAGCTTTGCAGACAATCCAGACTGCAGGTTCAGGACATATTGGAGGATCTTTCTCCATCTGTGATATTATGTCAGTACTGTATTTCGACAAAATGAATGTAGATCCGGCAAACCCGGACAAGCCAGACCGTGACAGACTTGTTCTTTCCAAAGGACACTGCTCACCGGCAATGTATGCAACATTAGCTCTCAAGGGATTTTTCCCGGTAGAACATCTTTCTACATTCCGTAAACTGGACAGTGATCTTTCCGGACATGTAGAGATTCATGTGCCAGGTGTTGATATGTCTGCGGGTTCTCTTGGACAGGGACTTTCCACGGCTCTTGGAATGGCTATGTATGCAAAGGCAAATAAGACTGGAAACCGTGTATTCTGTATCATGGGAGATGGTGAAATTCAGGAAGGCCAGGTTTGGGAAGCTGCTATGTGTGCAGGCTTCTATAAAGCTGATAATCTGATCGCATTTGTAGATAATAACAATCTTCAGCTGGATGGCTCTCTGGAAGAAGTTATGTCTCCATACCCGATCGGTGACAAATTCAAAGCATTTGGCTGGAATGTGATCGAAATCGACGGACATGATGTAGAGCAGATCGCAGACGCTGTAGAGCTTGCTTCTGTAGTAACCGGAAAACCTACTGCAATCGTAGCACATACTATTAAAGGCAAAGGCGTTTCCTTATTTGAAAATAATGTTGACTTCCACGGCGGACAGCCAAAACCGGAACAGTGGCCGGCATGTTTTGCTGAATTGGATGCTAGACTTGCGGAACTGGAGGACTGATAAAATGGGAGAGAATATTTCAACAAGAGTAGCATATGGACGTGCATTAGCTGAATTTGGTGCAGATGAGAACATCTATGTATTTGACGCAGACTTAAAGAAATGCACCATGACACTTTATTTTTCAGAGAAATATCCGGAACGTTTTTACAACATCGGTATTGCTGAGGCAAACATGGTAGATGTAGCAGCTGGTTTTGCAACATGTGGAGCAACTGCTCTGGTACATACATTCGCTATTTTTGCAGCAGGCCGTGTTTATGACCAGGTAAGAAACAATGTCTGCTATCCAGGATTAAATGTAAAGGTAGTAGGAAGCCACGCTGGCCTTACAGTTGGTGAGGATGGTGCAACCCATCAGGCTCTTGAGGACATCAGCCTTATGCGTACAATTCCGGGAATGACTGTAATTGTTCCATGTGACGCAAATGAGACTCGTCTTGCAACAAAGGCTATGCTTGATTTCCAGGGGCCATGCTATTTCCGTACAGGGCGTCCGGCAGTTGAGTGTGTAACTGATACAATTGAGAATTACTCATTTGAGATTGGCAAAGGCGTACAGCTGAAAGATGGTAAAAACGTTACAATCATTGCATGTGGCCTTATGGTTCAGGAAGCTCTGAAAGCACAGAAACTTCTGGAGGCTGAGGGAATCAGTGCAAGAGTTATTGATATGCATACAATTAAACCGATTGACCGTGATATCATTCTCAAAGCAGCAGAAGAGACCGGTGCAATTGTTACAGCAGAAGAGCACAATGTGATCGGCGGACTTGGAGCAGCTGTTGCAGAAGTTCTGGTTCAGAACAAGAGTGTTCCGACTGAGTTTGTTGGAGTTCAGGATACATTTGGACATTCCGCTTCTCCGGCAGAACTGCTGAAACATTACGGATTAACCCCTGAGAATATTGCTGAGAAAGCAAAGAAAGCAATTTCCAGAAAATAATTACAGGAAAGAAACGGTTAAGCAAATGGCAGAAAGTTATGTAATTGGAGTTGACTTCGGAAGTGATTCTGTTCGTGCGCTTATTGTAAATACAGAGACTGGGGAAAATGTTGGACAGGGTGTTGCCTGTTATCCACGTTGGAAAGCTGGACTCTATCAGCATCCGGAGTACAGCATTTTCCGCCAGCATCCATTAGATTATCTGGAATCTTTGGAAAAATGCATTACGACAGCACTGGCAGAGCTTACCGAAGAGCAGAAAGATTATGTGATTGGAATTGGAGTGGACACTACTGGTTCCACTCCGGTTCCGGTAGATAAAAATGGAATTCCGCTGGCACTGCTTGATGAGTTTGCAGAGAATGAAAACGCCATGTTTTTCCTCTGGAAGGATCACGCTGCAGCTGCTGAGGCGGACGAGATAAACAAGTTATTCAGGAACAACAGTGAGAATGACTATACCAAATACCAGGGAGATTACAGTGCGGAATGGTACTGGGCAAAAATCCTTTATGCAGTGAGACATGATGAAGCAATCCGCCAGGCAGCTTATACCTGGGAGGAGCATTGTGACTGGATGACTGGTATTCTTTGCGGGGAAACAAGACCGGAGAAAATTTACCACAGTGCGTGTGCAGCTGGTCATAAGGCTTTGTGGCACAGCGAGTGGAATGGTCTGCCGGCAGCTTCTGTTCTGGAACAGCTGGATCCGTATCTGGTACAGGTTCGCGAGCGGTATGGAAATGCACCGCAGCCGTCTACTGTGAAGGTTGGAACTCTTTGTCCGGAATGGGCTAAGAAACTGGGATTAAAAGAGAGTACTGTGATTTCAGGAAGCTCTTTTGATGCTCATGCAGGCGCTGTGGGTGCTGGTATTCAGAAGAAGACTTTTGTATGTACGATGGGAACTTCTTGTGTGGATATGTTCGTGGAGAAGCCGGAGAACCTGAAGGGAAAAGATATTCAGGCGTACTGTGGACAGGCTGAGAATTCCATTTTGCCTGGATACGTAGGCGTGGAGACCGGACAGGCGGCTTTTGGAGATATATTTGCATGGTTTAAGAGGCTGTTGGAGTGGCCGCTGACAGAACTTGCAGCTGATGAGAATTCTGGTATTTCAGATGAACTATACAAAAAAGTCGAAGATCGGATTTTGGTTATGCTGCAGAAGAAGGCGGAAGAACTTCCGGAAGAGCCATTCCCAATTGCACTGGACTGGTTTAATGGACGCCGTTATCCAAATACAGACGATTTCCAGAGATCTGCCATTTCCGGATTATCGCTGGGAATGGATGCGCCGTATCTCTACCGCAGTCTTGTGTTTGGAGCTGTATGTGGTCTGTACCGTCTGATTGAGGGCTTCGAGAAACAGGAAATTGATATTGAAAAGATGATCGCGGTAGGTGGAATTTCTAAGAAATCACCTTATGTTATGCAGATGTTGTCTGACCTAAGCGGACGTGAGATACACATTCTGGACAGTGACCAGACATGTGCACAGGGAGCCGCTATGTATGCTGCTGTGGGAGCTGGAATTTACGAGACATTGGAAGTGGCAGCAGAGCATATGGCTGCGAAATGTATTAAGATTTACAAACCGGATTCTGAGAAGAAAGACTGGTATAAGAAACATTACCAGGAGTATCTGAAACTGGCAGAAGCGGTTAATAAATTAAGTTGAAGATAGAAATTGCTATAAAATTTTGAAAAAACCTCGGAAAATGCAGGCTGGTATTCAGGAAAGGTGAGTACCGCCTGTATTTTTGGCTTCTTTAATAGTGCTGTCGCCGGTTGGCAAGAATAGTGTGAAAGAATAATTGTAATATTGTTTTAATGTTTACGGCAACAAGATATCAGAAAAGATGGTGTAATTAAACTTTGCGAAATGAAGTTTATAGACGAACCCTTTCTCAAACACATTCTAAAAAGAGAATGGAGATCAAAGTGTAACGTACATCTTGCGGAAAGCCTTTTTCAAACAGGCTCTAAGGTAGTCAAAAGTAAAAAAATGTTATATACTTATGCTATGAGAATATGGAAACGGATAAGGACACAGGAGGTAAAAGCCTGGTATGATGGATATTCATTTTCCATGGCGGCGTCGGTGTATAGTCCTCGCTCTGTTGTAAATAGTATGCTCTTTGGAAAAATAGAGAATTACTGGAATCAGACGGAAACATTCGAGGCCTGCAGGTTTATATTGATATGAATTTTGATGGCCTGAAGGATGATGTTTTGAGCATGATTGCAGGGGAAAGGATTCCGGTTAATACGGGAAGCTTTACCAACGATATG
>NZ_JADPEX010000031.1:0-58792 GCF_015668065.1 Ruminococcus sp. 1001713B170207_170306_F1
GATCTCTTTCATGGTCTGACGCATGCTTTTTATCCCATAGAGATACTGAATGAATGGTATCTTTATCAGCATGACGGGATCCATACTGGGACGGCCGTTATCCGGACAGTATTTTTCTTCAACCAGATCATAAATAAAATTCCAATTGATTGCTTTATCAATCAATCGCAGCATATGGTTTTGAGGTACCATGTCATCCATGGAAAACATCATCATTTGTTCTCTGTTTTTATCTGCATTTTTCGTCATCATAAAAAACACCGCCCTTCTGATATTTATTATATCAGAAAAGCGGTTCCAACAATAGCAAAACCCTGCAAAAGCAGGGCTTTGTCTACAGTCTGAAGCAGCTGGATTACAGCTGCTTCAGTACGTTTAAGAGTTTTGTATTATCGTCGTGCATCATGATGCAGAAGCGGACAAATTCGCCGTCCAGGCACTGGAAGGAAGAACAGTCGCGGATCATCAGGCCTTTTTTGATGCAGGCCTCAAAGACATCGGCGGAAGTCAGACCGTCCCGGCGGATTTTTAATAAGATGAAATTGGCATAGGCAGGATAAACTTTAAAAGTAGGGATATTTTGAAGTTCCTGCTCCATGCGGTCACGCTCATCGAGGATCAGATCACGCGTTTCCTGAATGTAGTCGTGGTCACGGAGCATCAGCTCTCCGGCAAAGGCACCAAGACTGTTCAGTGACCATGGCGTCTGTTTTTCTCGCATTTTGGAAAGAAATTCCATATTTCCGGTAATTCCGTAACCGAGACGCATGCCCGGTGCAGCATAAAATTTAGAAACACCACGCAGTACCATAAGATTGGTAAATTCTCTGGTCAGAGGAATTGCAGTTATTTCTTCGACATCTGGTGCGAACTCTACGTAAGTTTCATCGATCATGACAAAAATATCTTTATCTGCACAGAATGCGATCAGTTTGCGGAGATCTTCCTGCATGATCGCAGAGGAAGTCGGATTATTCGGATTGCAGAGAATCAGGAAATCATAACCGTTTTCCAGAGTTTTGCACAGATCCTCTACATCGAGAGTGAAATTTCGTTCTTCTCGCAGATGATAATATTCCTGTGTGCTTCCGGAGAAAGAAAGTTCTCTGGAATATTCGGAATATGTCGGTCCGAGAATCAGGGTGTGTTTCGGCGCACGTTCCTGAATCAGAAGTGAGATCAGTTCACTGGAACCATTTCCCGGTAAAATAAATTCAGCGGGAATCCTGCAGTATTCTGAGATCGTATTTCTGAGAGATACATAATCTCTGTCCGGATAAGAAGAAAAAAGATCGACATTTTCTGCAATTTCTTTTTTTACAGAGGCGGAGAGGCCAAGAGGATTGACATTTGCCCCGAATTTAACGATATCTTCTTTATTTAAATGATAGTAGTCACATATTTTTTCTATGTCACTTCCATGAAAAACCATTTTTGTAGTCATAAGGTTACACTCCTCATTATTTCGCTATTTACTATAATAAATCATCGAAGCGTTTTTTACAATAGACAACCGCCGAAGATGTGTTATACTAGAAAAACAGGTGTTGCTGTGAACACAGGCAGTATTCCGCGAGGTGTTTTGGAATGGATTTTGACCAAGTTGCTGTGAACGGAGTGAACAGTAACAAACAGGTGTTGTTGTGAACAGCAATAACTAATAAATATGCAAGACGGGGGAATGAATATGAGATTGCAGACAGTACAGGATGCATTGAATCAAAAAAATATCAGGTTTGAATATACCGAAGAAGACGGATGCGGAAGTCTGGATTTTATGTTCCGCGGACTGAAATTCCATGTGTGGGAATATCACGATGGAGTCTGGGGTGCAGAGACAAATATCTATGAGGCAGGCAGAAGTGAGGATATTGAGGGCGATTATGAAGAAAAGATTGCTGGAGAAATTCTGTCATGGCCGGATATGATCAATAATTAAGCAGGAGAGAAAAATGAAACTTGTAAACATTGCCGATGAAGGCGCAAAATATAAATGGCAGCTTTATGATCTGTATGATAAAGCATTTCCGGAACAGGAGAAAAAGCCCCTGCAGGTAATGGAAAACCTGGTAGCAGATGGAAAGATGGAGATGCTTGCAATGGTTGACGAAGATGAATTCGTAGGACTGGCAATCAATCTGATCGATGCGGAGCAGGATAGGGCGCTTCTGGATTATTATGCAATTGTACCGGAGAAAAGAAATTACGGATATGGAAGCAGGGGACTGGAGGCATTACTTAAAAAGTTCAAAAATCATAAATATATTTTTGAAATAGAAACACAGGATGAAAAAGCAGAAAATGCTGAAGAACGCAAAAAAAGAAAGGTTTTTTATCTTCGGAACGGACTTCAGGAGACGGGATTGTTTGTAAATGTGTATGATACAGATTTTGAAATCCTTACACCGGACGGTGAGCTGACTTTCTGGGAATATGTAGATTTTCTGCGAGAAGTAATGTATGAAGAATACGTACAGATTCTTCGCCCGACATTGATTGCGATGAAAAAATAATAAAAATACAAAAGGAAATTAAGGACAGGGAACGTGGGAGAAAATGTGGTTTTAGTTTATCTGGTAGTATGTTTTTTTGTATTTCTGGCAGGATTTGTGGATTCGATTGCCGGAGGAGGCGGACTGATCTCACTTCCGGCATATATGATTGCGGGACTGCCGGTACATACTGCAATTGCAACAAATAAAATGAGCAGCTCCATGGGAACTTTCGTGGCATCTTTTCACTACATGAAAAAAGGCTTTATGAAATGGAAAATCTGTATTCCGGCAGTTTTTGGTGCAATTGCCGGATCCTGGATAGGATCTCATCTGGCTCTTCTGATTTCGGAGAAAGCTTTAAAGATCGCCATGCTGGTTGTGCTTCCGGTCATTTTGTTTTATGTACTGAGAAGCAAAGCACTGAAAGGAAAAGACGAAAATGCAACAGAAGTAATCAATGGAATGCTGATTTTTAAAAGTATTCTGATCGCAGCTGTAGTTGGTATTTATGATGGGATTTACGGACCGGGAACAGGAACATTTCTGATGCTTTTATTTGCCGGTTTCTGTCATATGACATTAAACGATGCAGCAGGTGCCACAAAGGCAATCAATCTGACAACCAATATCACAGCACTTGTCGTATTTCTGATCAATGGCAAAGTGCTTTTGCCACTGGGAATTGCAGCAGGAGTTTGTAACATGGCAGGGAATTATCTTGGAAGTCATAGCTTTACTTCAAACGGTCACAAGATCGTAAAACCGGTTATGATTGTGGTGATCGTGATCTTCTTCATTAAAGTATTAACAGAACTGATTTGAAACACACAAAAGGGGACTTATTTCACATTCACATCCCCCTTTGTCTACAGTCTGAAACCCTGGTGCGTGTGAGCAACAGGGTTTTTTATTGCGATAGTTTGTGATGATATCACAGAAAATGATTTACCTTTTGCTTATAATGTAACTACAAACAAAGTAAGGAGGTAGTCTAAATGAGATTAAAAGATAAAGTTGCAATCATTACGGGTGGAAGCCGTGGTATAGGATTTGCTACAGCTGATAAATTCTTGAAGGAAGGTGCTTCAGTTGTGTTGGCAGCAAGTTCACAGGAATCGGCAGATGTTGCTGTAGATAAATTAAAAGAAAAATATCCCAATGCAATAGTTGCTGGAATTAGTCCAAATCTGGCAAGCATGGAGTCTGTCAGAAAGGCTTTTAAAGAGGCAACTGAAAAATATGGATGTGTCGACATACTGGTAAATAATGCAGGGATTTCAGAAAACACCTCATTTATGGATTATACAGAGGAGACTTTTGATAAAGTCATGGATCTAAATGTAAAAGGAGTATTTAATACTACTCGTGTAGCAGCAGAATGTATGGTGGCAAGAGGCAAGGGGGTCATTCTCTCAACTTCTTCCATGGTGAGTATTTCGGGACAGCCAAGTGGGTTTGCTTATCCGGCATCGAAGTTTGCAGTAAACGGATTGACTGTATCATTAGCAAGAGAACTAGGACCTAAAGGTATTCGTGTTAATGCTGTTGCACCTGGGATTACAGAAACTGATATGATGAAGGCCGTGCCAAAGGAAGTTATCGAACCTATGATTGAAAGAATTCCATTGCGTCGTCTTGGACAGCCAGAAGATATTGCCAATGCGTTTGTGTTTCTTGCTTCAGATGAGGCGAGTTACATTACAGGCGTTATATTAAGTGTAGATGGTATGGCAAGAAGTTAAGTTAATGAGGTATGGTGATGTAATCACGGAAAATAAATGAAATTAAGACTATAATAAATCTACAAAAAGAAAAAGATAAGGAGGACTGTAAAATGTCTGCTATTAATATCAATAAAAATAATTTTCAGAACGAAGTACTGAATTCCGATAAACCCGTTCTTTTAGATTTTTGGGCATCTTGGTGTGCGCCTTGCCGCATGGTAGTACCTATTCTAGAGGAGATTGCAAGTGAGCGTAGAGATATTAAAGTTGGAAAGATTAATGTAGATGAAGAGCCTGAACTGGCAAATAAGTTCAGTATTATGAGCATTCCGACTTTAGTGGTTATGAAGAATGGGAAGATTGTACAGCAGGTTTCAGGGGCGAGACCTAAGAATGTGATTTTAGAAATGCTTTAGGGAGGTGTGCTAATGGGATTTTTTGATCTCTTTAAACAGTCGAATATTAATCAAGGCATAGGAGAATATAAAAGGACTGATGATGCAGTTCTGCTGGATGTACGTACAGCGCAGGAATATCAGGAAGGACATATACCAGAAAGTAAAAATGTGCCGTTGCAGCAACTTGACAATATTGCTTCTGTAGCGAAGAATAAGGATATCCCACTGTTTGTATACTGTTATTCCGGTTCACGAAGCCGCCAGGCAACTGGGATACTGCAACGAATGGGATATTCTAAAGTAAATAATATCGGTGGCATTGCAGCTTACTCAGGAAAGGTGGAAAAATAAGATGAAGGTAATAATTGTAGGAGGTGTAGCCGGAGGAGCTACAGCCGCAGCAAGAATACGCAGACTGAATGAACATGCTGAAATTACTGTGTTTGAAAGATCCGGATACATGTCCTATGCAAATTGTGGACTTCCATATTATATTGGAGACGTGATCACAGACCCGGAAGAACTTACACTACAGACACCAGAGAGTTTTTTTAAACGCTTCCGTATTAACATGAAAATTCATCATGAAGTTATCTCCATACATCCGGAACGTAAAACGGTTTCAGTGAAAAATTTAGAGAATGGTGAGATATTTGAAGAAAAATATGATAAGCTGATCCTCTCTCCAGGTGCAAAGCCAACACAGCCGAGACTTCCCGGAGTAGGTATTGATAAACTTTTTACACTTCGTACTGTAGAAGACACTTTTCGGATAAAGGAATATATAAATAAGAATCATCCAAAATCGGCTGTATTGGCAGGTGGCGGTTTTATTGGTCTGGAACTGGCAGAAAATTTGAGGGAGCTTGGCATGGATGTTACGATTGTCCAGCGGCCTAAGCAGCTGATGAACCCTTTTGACCCGGATATGGCATCCATGATCCATAATGAAATGAGAAAGCATGGGATAAAACTGGTACTGGGCTATACAGTAGAAGGATTTAAAGAAAAAGACAACGGAGTGGAGGTCCTGTTGAAAGATAATCCATCCCTTCAGGCTGATATGGTAGTTCTGGCAATCGGAGTCACACCAGACACAGTATTAGCAAAAGAAGCCGGTCTGGAACTTGGCATCAAGGAAAGTATTATAGTGAATGACAGAATGGAAACCTCTGTACCGGATATTTATGCTGCAGGTGATGCAGTTCAGGTAAAACATTATGTTACGGGTAATGATGCGCTGATTTCTTTGGCAGGACCAGCCAATAAACAGGGCAGAATCATCGCTGATAATATTTGTGGCGGTGATAGTCGTTACCTGGGCAGTCAGGGAAGCTCCGTTATAAAAGTGTTTGATATGACAGCAGCCACTACAGGTATCAATGAAACCAATGCCAAAAAGTCAGGATTAGAGGTAGATACAGTAATTCTTTCTCCTATGAGTCATGCCGGTTACTATCCTGGTGGAAAAGTGATGACCATGAAGGTGGTTTTTGAAAAAGAGACCTATCGTTTGCTTGGTGCTCAGATTATTGGATATGAAGGAGTTGATAAACGTATTGATGTGCTGGCAACAGCAATCCATGCAGGGCTGAAGGCAACCCAGCTGAAGGATTTGGATCTCGCATATGCACCGCCTTATTCCTCTGCCAAGGATCCTGTAAATATGGCAGGATTCATGATAGACAATATAGCAAAAGGTACCTTAAAACAATGGCATCTGGAAGATATGGATAAGATTTCTAGAGATAAAAGTGTTGTGTTGCTGGATGTGAGAACTGTAGGTGAATTTAGCAGGGGGCATATGAATGGATTCAAAAACATTCCTGTAGATGAACTAAGGGAACGTATCAATGAAATTGAGAAGGGAAAGCCTGTTTACCTGATATGCCAGAGTGGGCTGCGAAGTTATATTGCCAGTCGTATTCTGGAAGGAAATGGATATGAAACATACAACTTCTCCGGCGGATTCCGCTTCTATGATGCAGTTGTCAATGACCGTGCGCTGATTGAAAAGGCATATGCATGTGGTATGGATTATTAAAAATAATCATAATATTTTTATAATTTTCTCGTAATATAAAAAGATCCCCCATTTATTAGAATGACTTTCATAATTCTGATAAATGGAGGATTCTTCTTTATATGTTACAGAAAAACAATTTTATGACCTTTGGAGTGTTTCCAGTCTTTTTGGATCAAGGATTGTGATTTTGCCGCGGGAGAGTTTGACGAGACCCTCGCCTTGAAAGTATCGAAGCATTCGAGTGATAACTTCCCTGTGGGAACCAAGATGATTAGCAATCGTCTCATGAGTGATTTTCAGCTCGTTTGTTCCTTCGATAGAGGTCTCTTCTAAAAGAAATGAAGCAACACGCTTATCCAAACTCTTCCACATGATTTGTTCAATCAGCCACATGACATCAGAAAAACGGGTGGCTATTAACTCATTGGTATAGTTTGCGACGGGAGCAGATTCCTTCATAATGCCCTTATAGATTTCAGCAGGGATGATCCAAAGATCAGTATCTTTTTCTGCTTCAATGGTTACTTCAAATTGAATGGAGCGTATGATACATGAGGCGGATAAAAGACACATATCCATATCGAACAGACGGTAAAGTGTAATCTCTCGTCCTTCATCTGAAAGTATGTAGGTTCGAAGCTGCCCGGATTTAACCAGTAATAATCCAGTGCAATCCAGGTTTCCATTGTGAATGATTGTCCCTTTTTTTACATACTGTGTGATTAAATTGTCTGAAATTATTTTTTTCTGTGTTGTATTTAAGTCATTCCATAGTGGAAAACAATTTTCGAAGTTCATAACCGTTATCTCCTTTACGAATATAGTATACTTGCTTTTTTTAGATGCGTCAATTATGTAACTGGCATATGCCATAAATAGAAATAAAAAGAAGTGTAATAAAGTAAATTATCTTTTCTGTGATATCATCACAGAAGCAAGATCTTTTATGCGATATATTAAGTTCAAACAGGAGAAGGAGTTGAAAAATATGACATCAATAAATATAAATAAAGAAAAGTTTGGACAATTAATTCATAAAGAAAAATCGGTTTTGGTTGATTTCTGGGCACCTTGGTGTGGTTATTGCCGTAGAATTGGAGCGGCTTATGAAAAAATAAGTGAAGAATACAGCGATATTCTTATTGCTGGAAAAGTAAATATTGATGAAGAACCACAGATTGCAGAAGCTGAAAAGATTGAGATAATTCCTACGCTGGTTTTATATCGGGATGGAAAGGCAATAGATTCTATTGTTGCACCTGAATCAAAAATAATGATAGAGAATTTTATTAATGAAGCATTGGAAAAATAAAAGGAGGACTGCTGTATGAATGAAAATCATGTTTACGATATGATTATCGTGGGTGGAGGACCTGGAGGGTATACTTCAGCATTATACGCAGCCAGAGCAGGATTTGATACAATTGTTTTAGAAAAATTATCTGCAGGTGGTCAGATGTCATTGACCTGGCAGATTGATAACTATCCTGGTTTTGAAAATGGAATTGACGGATTTTCATTGGCAGAGAAAATGCAAAAACAGGCGGAAAAATTTGGCGCTAAAAGTGAATATGCTGAAGTTTTTAATATGGATTTAACAGGAAAGCTTAAGAGAGTAGAAACTAGTTCGGGAATTTATATTGGGAAAACAGTAGTGATTGCTACTGGAGCAAATCCAAGAGAACTTGGTCTCGCTAAAGAAAAAGAATTGATAGGTCATGGGGTTGCTTATTGTGCCTCCTGTGATGGTATGTTTTATAAAGATAAGATCGTGGTGGTTGTTGGTGGTGGAAATTCTGCTGTATCAGATGCTGCTCTTTTAAGTCGAATTGCTAAGAAAGTCATCATTGTTCATCGTAGAGATACATTACGTGCAACGAAAATCTACCATGACCAGCTGATGAAAACTGAAAATATAGAGTTTCGATGGAATAATACAGTAAATGAACTGATTTATGGAGAACGATTGACTGGTGTGCGGTTGAAAGATACAGTTACAGGAGAAGAAAACATTATAGAATGTGACGGCCTGTTTGTGAGTATAGGAAGAAAACCGACAACAGATTTTTTAGATAATCAGATAGAACTGGATAATAAAGGATATATTGTGGCAGGTGAAAACACTGAAACGAGTATTCCGGGTGTTTATGCTGTAGGAGATGTCAGAACAAAGTTACTTCGTCAGATAGTAACAGCAGTGGCAGATGGTGCTATGGCAGTACATATGGCAGAAGAGTATATGGAGAAATAATAATCAGAATTTGAATAGTGAACTTTTTATACTGAAATATGTACGATTTCAATAATGACATGAACTTATGGGAACGTATTGCGGATACTTTGTGAACTTTATCCTGATACAATGATTATGCTGATGAAAGAAGGCATTCAGAATGGAATTACACTAGAAATACTTATGACAAAAAAACATAAGAAAACACCGGAAGAAAAAGCAGCTGTTGCGAAACAAAAGAAACAACAGATGAGAGCAAAACTGAAAAAAGAAACAAGAGATAATCTGGCTAAAGAAGAGATCTTGCAAGATGACCGATTTTTCTTTATTGCCGGTTATACCTCCGGAGGTGCACCGTATGGTATCACCTTGGAGGAAATGGGTCTGAAACCTTGGGATGATTTGGAGGAAAATAAAATGGTGTAAAAGTGGTGTAAACAAACAAAAATCAGCTGTGAAGATTATTGAAAACTATTGAAAACAATACGCTTCTCATATAAATATGCAAAAAAAAGTGGGTTATTATATTTTTTTACATATAAAAAGAAATTGTGAAATTTTTATCTTTAAATGTGCGAAAATCATGAAAATTGTGCGTATTCATATACTTATACAGAAGAATTTTCATGTAATAAGGCTAAAAAATGAAGCGTAGCGGTAGAATACGGAGCTGATTTGCACAATAAAATATAAAAAAACCAGATAAATCAATACGTCATTTAAAAACAAATTCTTAACAAATAATGAATTTTGTATATATTCAAACGTTTTTGTTGCACTTCTTTTGTCAATTTGCTATAATTGGTACAATAAACAGAAAGAAATGGGAGAGGTGAACTATGAATTTAGGTATCATTGCACATAATAGTAAAAAAGTTCTCATTGAAGATTTCTGTATCGCTTATAAGAACATCCTGGCCAAGCATGAAGTATATGCTACCGGCACTACAGGAAGAAGAATTGAGGAAGCCACCGGTCTTCATGTCCATAAGTTTTTACCGGGCAGTATCGGAGGCGATAAGCAGTTCATGGAAATGGTAGAGCGGCAGGATCTGGATATGGTAATACTTTTCTATAATCCTGTTATGATAGATCCAAAGGAGCCAGACATCACAGCTATTGTAAAGCGCTGTGACCAGTATAATATTCCGGTGGCGACCAATATCGCTACTGCAGAACTTCTTATTCTTGGACTGGCCCGTGGTGATCTGGATTGGAGACTGAATCTAAAATGAGAGTCATCGCAGGAAAAGCAAGACGACTGAACCTTAAGACTGTGCCGGGTATGGACACACGCCCCACCACAGACCGCATCAAAGAAACTCTTTTTAATATTCTTCAGCCTGAACTTCTGGATTGTCACTTCCTTGATCTGTTCAGCGGAAGCGGTGCAATCGGCATTGAGGCATTAAGCCGCGGAGCAGCTCGGGCTGTTTTTGTTGAAAAAAATCCCAAGGCATGCACATGCATAAGAGAAAATCTGACATTTACAAAACTTGCAGATAGTGGTACACTGCTGAATATGGACGTGATGCAGGCCCTTCGTTCCTTAGAAGGAAAGGGCGTTTTCGACTGCATATTTATGGATCCCCCATATAACCATGAGCTGGAGCGTCAGGTTCTGGAATACCTTCAGGACAGCAGTATTCTGGATGAGAATACACTGATCATCGTGGAAGCTGACCTTGCTACAGATTTCGGTTATGTGGAAGATCTTGGCTACAGACAGCTGCGTTCCAAAGAATACAAAACTAACAAGCATATCTTTTTATGCCGGGGAAAGTGAGAAAAATACATGGTAATAGCTGTTTATCCAGGAAGTTTTGATCCGGCCACTTATGGTCATCTGGACATAATCAAGCGTGCAAGCGTATCTTTCGACAAAGTAATCGTAGGAGTTTTGCATAATTCTGCAAAAAGTCCGTTGTTTTCTGTTGAAGAACGTGTTAATATACTAGAAAAGGCAACAAAAGACATGGAGAATGTAGAAATCAAGGCATTCAAGGGTCTTTCTGTGAACTTTGCCAGAGAGAATCATGCACAGGTGATCGTGCGCGGGCTTCGTGCAGTTACAGATTTTGAATTTGAACTGCAGATGGCACAGACAAACCGGGTGCTTGCTCCGGATATTGACACCGTGTTTCTGACGACAAGCCTGGAATATGCATATCTTAGCTCTACTATTATGAAAGAAGTAGCAGGCTATGATGGCGACCTGAGCAAATTTGCTCCGCCGGAAATTACCGAAGCTGTTAAGAAAAAGATGCACGATTTGAAGAAATAGAATAAGGAGAGTTTACTATGAGCAGCAGAATTGAACAGATTATTGAAGAAATCGAAGAATATGTAGACAGTTGTAAGTATCAGCCACTTTCTACAACTAAGATTGTAGTGAATAAAGAAGAAATCGAAGAGCTTCTTCGTGAACTTCGTCTTAAGACTCCAGACGAGATCAAACGTTATCAGAAGATCATCAGCAATAAGGATGCCATCCTTGAGGATGCACAGACCAAGGCAGATGCACTGATTGCAGATGCACAGAATAAAGCTCAGGAGCTTGTTACTCAGCATGAGATCATGCAGAAAGCATATGCGCAGGCAAACGAGACTATCAATGCAGCGAATCGTCAGGCTCAGGAGATTCTGGATTCCGCTACACAGGATGCTAACAGCATTCGTCTCAGCGCGATCACATACACAGATGACATGATGGCAAACATCGGTTCCGTACTTACCCAGACTCTTGAGGATGCTGGCGGCAAATATAAAGGATTCATCGATGCTCTTCAGGCATGCATGGATGTTGTAAACCATAACCGTCAGGAGCTTGCACCACAGACTGCTCAGGCAGCTGCAATGTCCGGCTCTTATCAGCCGGCTGATACAGAGGCTTCCAAGGAAGATGAAGCTCTTCTGGACGAGATTGGCGATAACTAATTTTGCTGCGCGAAATATAGCAGACTTTATCTGATTGCGATTCACTAAAACTATTCTATAAATGTTTTATGTGAGCAGTGATCATGTTTATAAGAATATAAGTATGAGAACAGCAGTAACTGCTGCATTCATACATTTGGCAGAAGCGTACGGATGAAGGGAGAGTTCCTTTCCAAGTACGCTTTTTGTTTGCGCCATAATACAGAATCCTCCGAATGCACTCATACACAGGGCAAGAAGTACACGAATTGAATAAGAAAACCCGGACAGCAGGAGCCCATGGAGACCAGTGGTAACTTCTATCAGTCCGAGAAGAATATATTTTCCCTGTGCAGGAAGATACCAGAAATGACTTATGGCTGCGGACAGAATAGAGAACATAAGAATATAACCACCCAGTTTTGCCATAGTTTCAAAACTATTCATAATGACAAAATCCAGAAGCCCGGCAGAAGTATATTCCAGCTCAGATGTTTTTTGCGTACAAAAGGAAAGCAGTGAGTTTTTTCTATAGACTGTAAAGCGAAAAAAACACATGCAGATCATGTCTGATAGAAACAGAATCCTCACAAGAAAACCAATATGTAATTTTCCCTCCAGACAGATATGTCCCACATAAGTAATAAGAAAGGCCGGACTTGGATTATTGCAGAAAGTTAACAAATATTCAGCCTCCTGCCGGCTGATTTTTCCAGCATAATACAAATCTGCGGTTAATTTTGCCCCCATAGGGTAACCGGTGAGAAGTCCCAGAAGAAATACATAGGCTCCTCCCGGAGAAAGCCCAAAAACGACCTTGAAAAAAGGAGCAGTTGGTTGTAAAATTTTTGTAATCCAATCTGTGTGCACCAGAATTCCTGTAAGGATCATAAACGGAAGAAGGGTAGGCAGTAAGGTCTCCAACCATAGTTTCAGTCCGTTTCTTGCCGCAGCAAGAGCTTCGGCCGGGTAACACAGAAGGAAGAGTAAAAGCAGGATAACAGAAAGCAGGATTATTTTTTTCTTCATTTTGACCTCGTTATTAAAAATAAAAGCCCAACATGTGAAGTTATAGTCAGGTTGTGTTCAGCAGCCTGAAGTATGTTTAAAAAATCATTATATAAAATTTATATTCTGTTTCTGTCTCAAAATGCCGAAAAGATAAATACAAACCATATATAAAATTTTGGAGGTAACCCATATGGCAATTTTAGAAAACTTCGAACCCCAAAATGTGTTTCACTATTTTGAGGAAATCTGTGGTATTCCACATGGTTCAGGAAATACAAAACAAATCAGTGATTATCTGGTGAATTTTGCAAAGGAACATGATTTGAAATATGTTCAGGATGACATGAATAATGTTGTGATTTATAAACCTGCAACACCTGGCTACGAAAACGCGCCCACAGTCATCCTTCAGGGACATATGGATATGGTTTGTGCGAAATGCCCGGAAATCGAACATGATTTTACAAAGGATGGACTAAAGCTGGTTGTGAGAGATGGCTTTTTATCAGCCGAGGGCACTACTCTTGGCGGCGATGACGGAATTGCAGTGGCTTATGGCCTTGCGCTTTTAGACAGTACAGATTTGCCGCATCCGGCTTTGGAGGTTGTTTTCACCGTCGATGAAGAGACGGGGCTTCTGGGCGCTGACGGATTCGACTGCAGCCTTTTGAAGGGAAGAAGAATGATCAATCTGGATTCTGAAAAAGAGGGCTGTCTGTGGGTAAGCTGCGCTGGTGGTGTTGCTGGAAATTCTTATCTGCCAGTCCGGCGTGTGGACGCTTCCGGCAGAAAAGTTAACGTAAAAGTCTGTGGACTTGTGGGAGGCCATTCCGGAGCTGAAATACACAAAAACCGCGCAAGTGCCAATATTCTTATGGGACAGTTTCTTTATGAACTTTCCCATGTCTGTGGCTATGCATTAAAAGAATTAGAAGGTGGTCAGCAGGACAACGTTATTACAAAAGAATGCGAAGCGGTTCTTCTTGTGCTTCCGGAAGAAATTTCTCAGATCACTTCCCTTGCAAAGAAAATGCAGAAGGATTTCCGGGCAGAATACACTGGTACAGATGATACTATTACAATTCAGATAACAGAAGAAGGGGATATGGATGCACAGGTTCTTCATCCCACCAGCCAGGAAAAAGTGCTTTTTTATCTGATGAACATGCCATTTGGTGTTAAGAAAATGAGTGGTACCATAGAAAATCTGGTGGAAACCTCCTGCAATCCCGGAATTCTGAAGCTGTATGGGGACGAGTTGTTTGTACAGACCAGTATCCGAAGCTCTGTAGGAACTGCCAAAGAGGCTCTTTCCCATAAAATCCAATATCTGACAGAATTTCTGGGAGGCGAATATGAGACTGAGGGGGCTTATCCTGCATGGGAGTATCGTAAAGCTTCTCCTCTTCGTGACAAGATGGTAGAAATTTATAAAAACATGTACGGTAAAGACCTGGAGGTAGTTGCCATTCATGCCGGTCTGGAATGTGGTATTTTTTATGAGCGAATGGAAAACCTTGACTGCACCTCTCTTGGACCGGATATTCTGGACATCCACACCAGCAAAGAACGCCTTGATATGGCTTCTGTGAAACGGGTTTGGGAATATCTGACAGAAGTATTGAAAAATTTGAAAGACTGATAATTACATGTATATTTAAAAGCCTGTTTTTCATAAAGCTTTTGGCATACCCCCATTAAATAGTAACTGTGGCTGCCATAGCCTTTGATCATTCGAATCAGCTGTATTTGGAAAAATATTTTCCATACAGCTGATTTTTTGTTCTAATTTTTCTGATTTTCCATATATTATCTGAGGGTGAAAAAATCGTTACTATTTACTGGTAACAAAAAAATCATCCACCTTTTCCCATATATTAAAGAGAGGAAATGCCATGAAAAGAAAGACCGGGAAACACTTACTCCTTCTTCTTTTTCTTTTGCCGCTGCTTATCTTGCTTCAGAATTTTATTCAGCAAAGAAGCCAGGCCTCCCTGTTAAAACCGGACACCTGTTTTACAGAAAGCTTCCGGGAACAGGCTTTGTCGTCTGCGCTATATGCAGAGTTAGAAGAAAGAGTACATTCGGATGGAGAATTTGCCGATCTTCTTACAACAACTATGCTGAATGGAAAATTTTTTCCAAAATATCTTTCCGGGAACAGGGAAGCATATCTCCGCTTCAAGCCCAAAGCCTATTATGACCTGAGAAGCTGTTATCTGGCTGTCTGGAAAGACCTGGAAAATTTTCCCATTCCAATCAGAAACGATAGAGAAATATGGCAAGAGATTTTTTATGAAAACACCTTTGGCGCTGCCCGAAGCTATGGTGGAAGCCGGACGCACGAAGGCTGCGATCTCTTTGGCAGGGTTTCTCAATCCGGATTTTATCCTGTGATTTCCATGACTGATGGCAAAATAGAAAAAATCGGATGGCTTCCTCTTGGCGGATACCGGATCGGAATCCGTTCTTCTCATGGAGGGTATTTTTATTATGCCCATCTTGCATCCTATGAAAAATATTTTCAGACAGGTGAAGCAGTGGAAGCGGGGCAGATTCTTGGATTCATGGGAGATACCGGATACGGAGAAGAAGGAATGTCCGGAAAATTTCCGGTTCATCTTCATCTGGGAATCTACATAAATCCACAGGGAAAAGAGGAACTGAGTGTAAACCCTTACTATGTCTTACAGGCAATGGAGAAAAAAGTAAAAAAATACACTTATTGATAACAAATTTTTTGAAATATATGCTATAATGATTAAACATATGGGCAGACACACTTAAATTTAACTGCAGAATATTTTTCATAATACAATGCCCATATTCTGTAAGGAGCGATTTATATGGAAATACAGTTATGGAGAAGCATTTTATGCCCCTACGAACTGGCAGTCAGGGAACTGATTGTCAAATTTGAACACATTATCAGCGAACATCGAGAAAATGATCTGTATTCCCCTATTGAGCAGGTAAGCGGACGAGTGAAAAGTGTATCCAGCATTCTGGAGAAAATGCAGCGCAAGCATATTCCTATGGAACGCATGGAGGAAGAAGTAGAAGACATTGCTGGAATCCGTATTATCTGTCAGTTTGAGGAAGATATTGAGACAGTAGCATCCCTGATCCAAAACCGGTCAGATATGACCATTAAGAGTGAGAAGAATTATCTGAAGCATGTGAAACAGAGTGGTTACAGAAGTCTCCATCTGATCATTTATTATACAGTAGAAACATTAAATGGTCCCCGGAAGCTGCAGGCGGAAATTCAGATCCGCACCATGGCTATGGACTTCTGGGCAACGATCGAACATTCCCTTCAGTACAAATATAAAGGGGACATGCCACCGCATGTGGCAGAGCGTCTGACGAATGCCGCGGATGCTATTATTTTGCTGGATCAGGAAATGTCTTCTGTGCGCGATGAAATCATGGATGCCCAGAATTCTTCCCAGATGCAGTCCAATCTTGTAAAAGATATTCTCAATAATATAGAAAATCTTTACCGCGTATCCAGCGAACGGGAGATTACCAAAATTCAGACAGAATTCCTTCGTGTTTTCCATACCAAGGATTTGAAACAGCTGGAGCGTTTTCACAGACAGCTTGATATTATCGCGGAAGGTTACCGCGCCCAGGCTGTTTACCATAATATCGGACATCAGCCAGGCAAGAGCTGTATTTCATAAATCTGTCCGAAAATACGTTACTGTTCATTTTGTTCACACCATTCTTGGAACACGCCTTACAGAATGAGCAGTGCATAGGAGAAAAATATAGATGTCACAATTTTTACCAGTTACAAAAAAAGACATGGAGGACAGAGGCTGGGATCAGGTGGATTTTGTCTACGTGACAGGAGATGCTTACGTAGATCATTCCTCTTTCGGTACTGCTATTATCAGCCGCCTTCTGGAGAGCCGGGGCTATAAAGTGGGAATTATCCCACAGCCCGACTGGCGCAGGAAGGAGAGTATTGCCATATTTGGAGAGCCTCGCCTTGGCTTCCTTGTAAGTGCCGGCAATATGGATTCCATGGTAAATCATTATACCGTTGCAAAAAAGCACCGCCAGAAGGATTCTTATTCTCCTGGCGGTAAAATGGGTTTGAGGCCGGACCGTGCTGTTATTGTATACAGTAATCTGATTCGTCAGACTTTTAAGAAAACTCCTGTAATTCTTGGTGGAATCGAGGCAAGCCTCAGACGTATGGCACATTACGATTACTGGGAAAATAAGGTGAAGCACAGTATCCTCATAGATTCCGGCGCAGACCTGATTTCTTACGGAATGGGAGAGCATTCTATTATTGAGATTGCAGAGGCTCTTGACAGCGGAATCCCTGTCAGCGAAATTACCTATGTGGCAGGAACCGTCTATAAATGCAGGGATCTGTCCCGCACTTACGAGCCGATCATACTTCCTTCTTTTGATGAAGTACAGGCGGATAAGCTGGCTTATGCCAGAAGCTTTGCCATCCAGTATCAGAATACAGATCCTTTTACAGCAGGAACCATGGCCGAATCCTACGGAACAAAGGGCTATGTAATCCAGAATCCACCTGCATTACCTCTTACACAGGAGGAGATGGACGATGTATATGATCTTCCTTATGTGGGAAATTATCATCCCATGTATGAGAAAGACGGCGGAATTCCTGCATTAGAGGAAATTAAATTCAGCCTTACCAGCAACAGGGGTTGTTTCGGAAGCTGCAGCTTCTGTGCATTAACTTTTCATCAGGGAAGAATCCTGCAAACCAGAAGTCATGAATCAATTCTGAAAGAAGCGGTCCACATGACCGAGGAGAAAGATTTCAAGGGATATATCCACGATGTAGGCGGACCTACAGCAGACTTTCGCCAGCCTTCCTGCCAGAAACAGCTGACCAGAGGCGTTTGCAAGAACCGTCATTGTCTGTTTCCTGAGCCATGTAAGAATCTGACCGCGGATCACAAAGATTACGTTTCTCTTCTTCGTAAGCTCCGGGATCTTCCAAAAGTAAAAAAAGTATTTGTCCGTTCCGGTGTGCGTTTCGATTATGTGTTGGCAGACCCGGACAAAACTTTTCTTAATGAACTTGCCAAATATCATGTAAGCGGACAGCTTCGTGTAGCTCCTGAGCATGTTTCCAATCAGGTGCTGAAATATATGGGCAAGCCGTCACACGAAGTGTATGAGAAATTTTTGAAGGAATTTGACAAGGCAAATAAGAAGGCTGGCTTACAGCAGTTTGCCGTGCCATATTTTATGTCCTCCCATCCGGGATGTACCATGAAAGAGGCGGTGAAACTGGCAGAATATGTCCGTGATCTTGGCTTTACTCCGGAGCAGGTGCAGGACTTTTACCCAACACCTTCTACACTGTCTACCTGTATGTATTACACGGGAATCCATCCTCTTACAGGCGAAAAGGTTTATGTGCCGAAGAGTGCCCATGAAAAAGCCATTCAACGTGCGCTTATGCAATATAAGAATCCGGTCAACAGAGAACTGGTTCTCGAAGGATTGAAAATTGCAGGGCGTATGGATCTGGTTGGGTATGGGGAAAAATGTCTGATCCGGCCTGTCAGAAAAGAGCATGGCGACAACAAATATACAGAGAATGCCGGGCGTAACAGAGGATCAAAGCATGGTCCGGCACCAAAGAAAACCATCCGCAATCATCACACAAGAAAAAAGCAGAAATAGGAGTGTTTTCATGAAACTAATGCAGACAAACAAAGGAGAATTCGGATATCTGAAGCGTGAACGAAAGCGCAGGATCATAATTGCTGCCATTATGCTTGGTGTCCCCGTTTTTATTTTTATCAGTATGTGGATCTACCTAGGTACCAGAAATTCTATCTGGACGATCATTGCTCTGGTAGGATCTCTTCCAGGCTGTAAGGCTGTGGTAGATGTGATCATGGTCTATCTGGCAAAGCCTGTAGATCCGGTCCTGTACAAGAAGATCCATGCGCATCAGGGTGATCTTGTAATGGCGTACGAGATGTATATGACTTTCTATGAAAAAAAATGCACCATAGATGCCATTGCCGTGTGCGGAAATACCGTAGTCGGTTATACCAGTGATCCGAAAGCAGATACAAATTTTATGGCTGCAGAAGCCCAGAAACTGGTTCGCAAAAACGGCTATAAAGTAGATGTAAAAATTCTTGGAGAGCTTCGTCCTTTCCTGGAACGTCTTGATTCTATGAACGAACACAAGGAATCCTTAGAAGAAGGGCTTCGCTTTACACCAGATCCAAGATATCCTGATTTTACCAGAGATGAAATGGTGAAGCATGTGATCCTGAATTTGTGTATCTAAGAGGATATCCAACATGAAAGAATTTATTATTAATGAAAATGAAGCGGGACAGCGCTTTGACAAATATTTAGGAAAGCTTCTCCGTGAAGCTCCAAAAAGCTTTTTTTACAAAATGCTCCGCAAGAAAAATATTACCTTAAACGGCGGTAGGGCCACTGGAAATGAGAAGCTTTCCACTGGTGACCACGTAAAGCTTTTCCTTTCGGATGAGACTTTCGGGAAATTTGCAGGAGTACAGGAAACGGTAGCAAGAGCTCATCAGAAGCTTGATATTGTATACGAAGACGACAATATCCTTCTGATTAACAAACCTGTTGGAATGCTTTCCCAGCCTGCAGATGATAAGGAACCATCACTGGTAGAATATCTGACGGGGTATCTTCTGGAAAGCGGAGCGGTTACGGAAGCGTCTTTACATACCTTCCGCCCATCTGTCTGCAATCGTCTGGACCGTAATACCAGCGGACTTGTGGCTGCAGGGAAGTCCCTGGCAGGACTTCAGGAGCTTTCTTCATTGTTTCATGATCGAAGCCTTCACAAATTTTACCGCTGCCTGGTAAATGGTGTTATAAAAAATGAAAAATATATCAAAGGATATTTGCATAAAGACGAAAAATGTAATAAAGTAACAGTACAGGAAACGGAAACATCCGGAGCACTTCCCATTGAGACCAGATACCGTCCCCTTGAAGATAACGGAACCGTTACCCTTCTTGAGGTGGAGCTGATCACCGGACGCACACATCAGATCAGGGCACACCTTGCAGGAACTGGTCATCCCCTTATTGGAGATTACAAGTACGGCAGGCGTACCTTAAACGATGAATACTGCAGAAAGTATGGTCTGAAATCGCAACTGCTTCACGCATACAGGTTGGAAATTCCGGAAATTGAAGGGCGTCTTTCCTATCTGTCTGGCAAAGAGTTCACGGCTCCTTTGCCTTATCTGTTTCAAAAAATCCTGAAAGAGGAACACGTAGAGGAGAATAAATAATATGAAAATCTGGCATGAAGTATGGGACTATATAAAAATGATCATCATTGTAGTTGCTATAGTCCTGGTTATCAACAATGTAGTACTGATCAACGCAAAAATCCCTTCTCCATCCATGGAGAAGACTATTATGACCGGCGACCGTATCTTTGGATTCCGTCTTGCATATGGTATCAATCTGGATCTGTTTGGACATGAGATTTCCAAAAAAGTCAAGGATCCCGAGCGCTTTGACATTGTAATTTTCAAGTATCCGGATGATGAAAGCCAGCTTTTCATCAAACGTGTGATCGGACTTCCGGGAGAGACTGTTGAGATCAAAGACGGAAAGGTATACATCGACGGTTCTGAGACTGCTCTTGATGATTCCTTTATTCCAGAGAAAATGCAAGGAAGCTTCGGTCCATATACCGTTCCGGACAATTGCTATTTTATGCTGGGTGATAACCGAAATGATTCTAAGGATTCCCGCTTCTGGAAGAACACATTCGTCCGCTTTGACCAGATTGTAGGGAAAGCAGTTGTAAGATATTATCCATCCATCAAGCTTCTTGGCTACGAGGAACCGTAAGAATGGCGACATGGAACAGCAGAGGGCTCCGGGGTTCTACCCTGGAGGACCTTGTAAACCGAACAAACGATCAGTACAGGGAGAAGGGACTTGCTCTGATACAGAAGATTCCCACTCCCATCACTCCGGTACGCATGGACAAAGAGAACCGTCACATTACTCTGGCATACTTTGACCAGCGAAGTACTGTTGACTATATAGGTGCAGTACAGGGAATTCCTGTCTGCTTTGATGCAAAGGAATGCAGCGCCCAGACGTTTCCTCTGGCAAATATTCATCCTCACCAGGTGAAATTTATGGAGGACTTTGAAAAACAGAATGGCGTGGCATTTTTTCTTATATTTTTCAGTCAGCTGAATCTATTTTATTATCTGCCTTTTCAGGAACTTTTGGTATACTGGAGACGGATGGAAGAGGGCGGACGGAAAAGCTTCCGCAGGGAGGAATTGGATGAGAAGTATTACCTGCCGAAAAAAAGCGGATTTCTGGTTCCTTATTTAGAGGGATTAAAATTGGATCTGAAAACACGCGTGTTGCCATAACACACGCAACGTTACTGTTCACTCCGTTTACAGTAACACGCTTCGCGATGCACAGAAATCATGCTTTGCATGATTTCGCGCCGCAACTCTCGGGTTTTCTGTGAACTTTGTTCACAAAAAACATCTCGCGGAATGTTACCAGTGAACAGTAACCACGCAACACTTCGTCTTGACAATCTTGGAATATTCCACTATAATCAACATTGATTTTGCATTATCGTAGTAGCGTGATAAAGCGTTATGTAATTAACAAGCAAGAAACAACATGGAGGAAACATGATATGCAGAGAATTTTTCATACGCCGGAGGGTGTACGGGATATTTACAGTCAGGAATGCAGCCGAAAGCAAAAACTTCAGGAAAAGCTTCACCGTGTATTCCATCAGTATGGCTTTGAAGATATAGAAACTCCCACATTTGAATATTTTGAAGTGTTTAGTAAAGAAGTGGGAACCATTCCCTCCAGGGAGCTTTATAAATTTTTTGACAGAGAAGGCAATACCCTTGTTCTTCGACCTGACTTTACACCGTCTGTTTCCAGAGCCTGTGCCACCTATTTTAACCCTGAAAAAGAAGTAGTAAGTCTGTGTTATACAGGCAACACTTTTATCAATAATTCCAGCTTTCGCGGAAGATTGAAAGAGACAACCCAGATGGGCGTTGAACGTATGGGCGATGATTCACCGGAAGCAGATGCAGAGATTCTGGCTATGACAGTAGAGTGTCTGCTTGCGACAGGACTTACCGAATTTCAGGTAAGCGTTGGGCAGGTTGACTATTATAAAGCGATTTTTGCCCAGACAGGCTTGAGCCAGGAAGAGGAAGAAGAGCTTCGGGAGCTGATTTCCCAGAAAAATTACTTCGGTGTGGAAGAGCTTGTAAAGAATAAGAACATGGATAAATCCCTTGCAAGAGTTCTTTCCCAGCTTCCTCAGATGTTCGGATCGACAGAAGTTCTGGAAAAAGCAAAATCCCTTACGGACAATCCACAGGCATTAAAGGCGGTTGCGCGTTTGGAAGAAATCTATGAGCTTCTGAAGGTTTACGGCTATGAGAAATATGTAACTTTTGATTTTGCAATGTTAAGCAAATATCATTACTATACCGGAATCATTTTTCAGGCTTATACCTATGGTACAGGAGAAGCGCTGATCAAGGGCGGACGTTACAACCAGCTGATGAAACATTTCGGCAAGCCTGCTGCATCCATCGGGTTTGCCATTGTAGTAGATAACCTTCTGATGGCTCTTTCCAGACAGAAAATCGAAATGGAGGAAGAGGAGGGCGTTACGGTTATCACTTACCGCAAAGAAAACCGTATCCAGGCAATCCAGAAGGCCAAAGAGCTTCGCGCCCAGGGCAGAAATGTAGCCCTTCGCCCAGAGAAAGTAACTAAGGTTTGTGAGGTGGAATTATGAGATATCTGACTTTTGCCCTTACCAAGGGAAGACTTGCAGACAAAACCCTTGCCATGCTTGAGAAAATCGGGATCACCTGCGAAGAGATGAAAGATAAGGATTCCCGTAAACTGATTTTTGTAAATGAAGAATTAAAGCTTCGTTTTTTCCTTGCCAAAGGACCAGATGTACCTACATATGTAGAATATGGCGCAGCTGACATCGGAATTGTCGGAAAGGATACAATCCTGGAAGAAGGCCGTAAGCTTTACGAGGTAATGGATCTTGGATTTGGAGCCTGCCGCATGTGTGTTTGCGGACCTGAAAGTGCCAAACCCCTTCTGAATTCAAACCAGCTGATTCGTGTGGCAACCAAATATCCAAACATTGCCAAAGATTATTTCTATAATAAGAAACATCAGACTGTGGAAATCATTAAGCTGAATGGTTCTATTGAGCTTGCCCCTATTGTAGGTCTTTCTGAAGTGATCGTGGATATCGTTGAGACCGGAAGCACACTTCGTGAAAATGGACTGAAGGTGTTAGAAGAAGTTTGCCCTCTTTCAGCAAGAATGGTTGTGAATCAGGTAAGCATGAAAATGGAAAATGAAAGAATCAGTAAGCTGATTGAAGATTTACGAAAGGTAATCTGAAATTACTGTTTTTTTCTGGAATAAAATAAAATTGGAAGGATCGATCACAATGCGTACAGTAAGATTAACAAAAGAATCTACCAAAGATATCCTAGAAAATCTTTTAAAACGGAGCCCTAATAATTACGGCAAGTTCGAAGCAGCAGTAGCAGATATTCTTGCAAATGTAAAAGAAAAAGGGGATGAAGCTCTTTTTTCTTACACAAAAGAATTTGATAAAGTAGAGGTAACTCCGGAAACCATACGTGTAACCGAAGAGGAAATCGAAGAAGCCTATAAAGCAGTTGATGCATCCTTATTGGAAGTTATCCGCAAGGCACTTGTAAACATCCGCAGCTACCATGAGAAACAGCGTCAGAACAGCTGGTTTACCAGTACCGAAAATGGCACCATGCTTGGTCAGAAAGTAACACCATTAAATCGTGTAGGTGTTTATGTTCCAGGCGGAAAAGCAGTTTATCCTTCTTCTGTATTAATGAATATTGTGCCGGCAAAAGTGGCTGGAGTACCTCACATCGTTATGACCACACCTCCTGGAAAAGACGGTAAAGTAAATCCCTCCACTCTGGTTGCTGCCAAAGAAGCAGGCGCTGATGAGATCTACAAAGTTGGTGGTGCACAGGCAGTCGGAGCACTTGCTTACGGTACTGCAAGCATCCCAAAGGTAGACAAGATCGTAGGACCTGGCAACATTTTTGTAGCCCTTGCAAAAAAGGCTGTTTATGGACATGTGAGCATTGATTCCATTGCTGGTCCAAGTGAGATCCTTGTCCTTGCAGATGAAACTGCAAATGCACACTATGTAGCTGCAGACCTTCTTTCCCAGGCAGAACACGATGAGATGGCTTCTGCAATCCTTATTACTACCAGTACAGAACTGGCACAGAATGTAGAGAAAGAGATTGAAGGTTATCTGAAGGTTCTTTCCAGAAAAGAGATCATTGAGAAATCTCTGGAAAATTTTGGATATATCCTTATTGCAGAAGATATGGATGAAGCAATTGAAGCAGCGAATGAGATTGCATCTGAACACATGGAAATTGTCACCAAAAACGCCTTTGAGGTAATGATGAAGGTGCGAAATGCAGGCGCTATTTTCATTGGAGAGTACAGTTCTGAGCCTCTTGGTGATTACTTTGCCGGACCAAACCACGTTCTTCCTACCAACGGAACAGCTAAGTTCTTCTCTGCACTTTCCGTCGACGATTTTATTAAGAAATCCAGTATTGTATATTATTCCAGGTCTGCATTACAGGAAATCCACAAGGACATCATCCGTTTTGCATCCTCCGAGCAGCTAACTGCACATGCCAACTCCATTGCAGTCCGCTTTGAAGAGGAAGATAAAAAGGAGCAGTCATGACAAGAGAAGCTACTGTTGAACGAAATACAAAAGAAACTAAAATTGCCATAAAGCTGAATCTGGACGGAACCGGAAAAAGCAGTCTGGATACAGGTGTGGGATTTTTTGATCATATGTTAGATGGCTTTACCCGCCACGGACTTTTTGATCTGGAGATAAAGGTAAAAGGCGATCTTCAGGTTGACGATCATCATACCATTGAAGATACAGGAATAGTTCTTGGCACAGCTATTAAAGAAGCAGTTGGAGACAAGAAAGGAATCAGACGTTATGGAAGCTGCATCCTTCCAATGGATGAGTGCCTGGTGCTTTGCGCCATTGATCTTGGGGGACGCCCGTATCTTTCCTTCGAAGGTGCGTTTACCAGTGAAAAAATTGGAGATATGTCCACAGAAATGGTGAAGGAATTCTTCTACGCCATTTCTTATACGGCAGCCATGAATCTTCACATTAAGGTTCTAACACCGGGAAATAATCACCATATGGCAGAAGCCATGTTCAAAAGCTTTGCAAAGGCGCTGGATATGGCGGTAGCTTATGATCCTCGTATTACAGATGTGCTTTCTACGAAGGGAAGTCTCTAAAGGCAGAATAAACAGAATTACAATTAAGACGATATGATATATGCCACTTGTTTTCATTTTTTTCGAATTGAGCATGAAAGCAGGTGGCATAATTGCAGAAGAATTTTTCATAAAGGAGTATTAAAAATATGGAACAGAACCAATTAAAGTCCAAAATGTCCTGGTCAGATTTCAAATTAAACAGTGACGGCATGGTTCCGGTTATTGTGCAGGATTACAAAACAGACGAAGTTCTTATGCTTGCGTACATGAACGAGGAAGCATACCTTACCACTCTGAAGCTGGGAAAAATGACTTACTGGAGCCGTAGCCGCAACGAGCTCTGGACCAAAGGACTAACCTCCGGTCATGTTCAGTATGTGAAATCATTGACTATTGACTGTGATAATGATACAATTCTGGCAAAAGTAGAGCAGGTAGGGGCTGCATGCCATACCGGAAACCGGACATGCTTTTTTACCCCATTGCTCTAAAGCCTGTTTGAAAAATCATTCCTGCAATCTGCACGCCCCACTTTGCGATATATTTTGCAGAAAGCCTTTTTCAAACACGCTCTAAAAAAGACTGCAAAAGGTAAAATTATTACATGAAAAAACAAGTGAAAAACGGTGTGATCAAAGTTCTGATCCTGGTTCTGATTCTGGCAGGTGCGTATGGGCTGTGGTGTCATTTTCTTACAGATAATGTAATCTGGAAGAAGCTTAAAATAAACGGCATAGCCATTCAGGGAATGACCAAAGAGGAAGCCATTGACGCAATTTCAAAAGATTTTCAGGAAAAATATGAGAACACACAGATGACCATTACCCTGAATGGAAAGAACTTTAAGGTATCCATCTATCCTGTTCTCGGTCTTGATGTAAAATCAATTGTAGAAAGTGCCTATGCTCTTGGACATGGTGCCTGGTTTACTCATGGAACTGACCGCATCGAACTGATGAACAGCAAGACAAAGGAAGAAGTCACCCTTATGCCGGAAGCCAGAAATAAAGACGAACTGGACAAGCTTCTGGAGGATGCTGGAATTTCAAAGGGATCCACCACTATACAGACTTCCTGTGAACTTACAGATACAGAGCTGGTTATCACTAAGGGAAAAACCGGAATCGGTCCGGATATGGATGCACTGAAAGAAGCGATTCTAAAAGCAATTTCCATAGAAGATTATGAAGCTGTTATCGAATGTCCTACTATGAAGACACCGCCAGAGGAACTGGATCTGGAATCCTATTATGAAAAAGTACATACAGATGCCACAGATGCTTCTCTGGGGGAAAATAATGAAATTATTCCGGCAGTTACCGGAATTTCATTTGATGTGAAGTCAGCTGCAAAGAAGCTGGAAAAAGCAAAAGAAGGGGCAAAGATTACCATCTCCCTTGAAATAACCGTGCCCGAAGTTTCTACAGAAGAGATAGAAGCCCTTCCTTATCTGAATCTTCTTGGTACTTATACTACATATGGCGGCGGTACCGAAAACCGTGTTGCCAATTTGAAGCTTGCCGTGGAAGCCTGTGATGGAGTGGAACTTCAGCCAGGACAGATTTTTTCCTACAACGATACTTTAGGTCCACGTACTGAGGAACGAGGGTACAGGGAAGCAACTGTAATTGTAGGAGGCGAACATGCCCAGGATATCGGAGGCGGAATCTGCCAGATTTCCACTACGTTGTTTATGGCATGCCTGCAGTCTGATCTGACCATTGTTGAGCGTCATAATCACGCTGCCCGAATTGATTATGTTGAGGATGGTCTGGACGCAGCAGTGGTGTGGGGAGGTCAGGATTTCCGTTTTCAGAATAATACTGCTTATCCAATTAAAATTGAAGCCTCTTACGATGAAAAAGAGGAAGCCGTAACGGTATCCATTTACGGAACCCAAACTGACAATAATACGGTAGAGATTACTACAGAGCATTCCGATCCAAACACCTGTAAAACCTACCGCAGTGTCTACGATGAGAATGGAACACTTCTCCGCACAGATGAAGTCGGGTACAGTAAATACAAGCAATAACCCTATAAATCTATTGATTTCGACATAACGGTCTGCTATAATGAGGTGAATTGAATAAATCCGTTTTCAGTGCCAGACATATCTGTCTGCTACAGCGTGCAGATTGTGGGAATATTTTTTCAACACGCTCTAAGAGGGAATCAGGTGAAAGTCCTGAACGATCCGGTCACTGTAACCAGGGAGTAGAATCCAGTGAAACCATTGGTATATTGCTGAGAAGGATGGATTCTGTGTTGATCTGTAAGTCAGGAAACCTGCTGAATTCGTTTAATGAAAGCTTCCGAAGAAAGTACTTCATTCTCATTAATATATTTGATAATACAATATATTGAATTTTTAGTGCCTGTTTTCTCAGAGGAAGCAGGCATTTTTTTGAAATAATCCTGTCAGGATTGCCCATTGTACAAACAGGCTCCAGAAGCAATTGGGATTTATTCAAATTATAAAATAATAGGAAGAATCGAGGAAAAAGAAATGAAAAGAAATTCAAAACGCTTTCTTGCACTGTTCCTTTCCGTCGCGATGACGGTCACTCCTGCTGTACTTACACAGGCAGAAAATGAGGATGCAAACGTACAGGTTTCTGTTACACCAACTCCAGAAACAGAGGCGGAGAAGACTGCTGTTGCTGCTGAGACTCCTGTGCAGGAGAACGCAACAGCTGAGGAAGAAAACACTGACACTACAGTAACTCCGGCAGCAGTGGATGCCTCTGCTGTGAAAGAGACACCTGCTGCTACAGAAACACCTGCCTCTGAGACCACTCCTGAGGTTACTGCATCACCTGCTGAAGAAAGCAAAAATGAGGAAGCAGAAGCTCCACAGCCTACAGCTGCACCAGAAACAACAGAAGAGGGCAAAACCGAAGAGACAGATAAACCAGAAACAAAGCCAGAGGATCTGAACCCAGATGGTTCCAACATGACCATTGACAAGGAAGATAACAGTGCATATAAAATGCTTAAAATCAAAAGCTCTTCTGCTGAATTAAATGGTGATAAAATTAAGATAACCCTCAATACTGACGGAAAGAACTATGAGAAGCTTTATCTTGGTTCTAAAGAAGATCCTGACGAAGCAAAAAATGCAGCAGCAATCGTTGGTACAGAAAATGAAGATGGTTATACTTTCATTTTTGAGGTTCCTGCCAGTGAACAGGTCCAGACTTTCAGCATCGTACCATTTTCTGTAAAAAATCAGAAATGGTACACAAATATGGCTTTGAAACTGAACGTTCCAGGAATGAAAGCCCCGGAACCAACAGCTACTCCAGAGCCAACTGCAGCCCCTGAGCCAACTGCCACTCCACTGCCAACTGCAGCTCCAACCCAGGCACCAGCCCAGAATGAGATTACAGATGCCGGAATCAAGCTTGTAAAAGAAAACGGTGATGAATTTGCAATGTTCGTAATCACCGGTTCCACTGTAAAGGTTTCGGAGGATAAATATATTGTCACACTTTCTACCGCAAAACAGAATTATGACATGATCTATCTTGGCAGTGCCAGTGACTCTGATAAAGAAGCAAATTCCATCAAAGGAGTAGAGAACAGTGCAGGAGGCTATACCTACACCTTTGAAGTTACTGCAAGCAAGGAAGCTCAGACAATAGCAGTCGTTCCTCATTCCAAGAAGAGCCAGAACTGGTACGCAAAGGGTATATTGACGATTACCGTACCGGCGGTTCCAGGATATGGAGAGGCTGCTCCAACACCGGAACCAACTGTTTCCCCAGAGCCTACCGAAGCACCGGTTGAGACTCCTGCACCAACTGAAACTCCAGTGCCAAGCACAACTCCGGAAGCAGCCACCACCCCAGAGCCAACAGCAACCCCTGCTCCAGGCAGCTGTGCAAGCGGAATTTATAATATTACAGTAAACTCCAGTTCATCTATGTTCCGTGTAATTGACTGTGTCCTTACTTCCAAAAACGGAAAAATGACAGCTGTTCTTACTTTAAGCGGAACTGGTTACGACTATCTATGTCTGGGAACAAAAGAAGAAGCTGCCGCAGCAGATTCCTCCACCTGGGTTCCATATGTGGCAGACGCAAATGGCAAATATACATATGAGATTCCTGTTGAAGCCCTGGACAATGGAATTGCAGTTGCTGCTTTTTCCCACAAAAACCAGATCTGGTATGACAGGATCCTGACTTTCCAGTCCAGCACTTTAAATAAGATAGGTGACGTACAGGATGATCCGCAGCCAGATACTGCTCCTGACACAACAATCACAGCAACTCCTGCACCCACTGCAAAACCAAATAAAAAACCGACAGCAACTCCTACACCAACAGCAACTCCAAAGCCAGACAAGAAACCGGAAGAGGAATCCAAATACGAATCTGACTTAAGCGGCGGAACAGCATCTGTAAACAGTTCTACTACATTAGCAGATGGAACCTACACTCCTGACAGTTTCTCCTGGTCTGGTGGTTCTGGAAAGGTCAGCATTTCCTGTAACAAAGTTACGGTAACAAATGGTCAGGCATATGCGACTATTGTATTCAGCAGTGAATATTACGGTTATGTAAAAGCCAATGGAAATAAATACTACGGTGCATGCGGCGGCGGAACTTCTACTTTCACAATTCCGGTAGCACTGAACCAGAATAATACGATCATTGGTATGACAACCAGAATGTCCCAGGCTCATGAAATCACTTACACCATTTATATCGCTTTAAAGGGTGCAAACGATCCGAAGAAAACAGACAAGGATAACCCAGCTGATGACAACAGCATGCTTTCCACAGGAAACAAGAAGCTGGATGATTCTGCACCAGAGATCACAGGTCTTGAGTATAAAGACGAAACTACTCTTGAGCATGCAAAATACTTTAAGCTTTATCACTACGCAAAGGGTATTACCCTTCTTGAAGTAGATATGACAACAGATACTGCAAGAAAACCGGAAACTGTTGATTCCGGAAAAGAAGATGAAAAAACGAAAGCTGCTGATTCCCAGGAACTTACAGGTACAGAAAAGCTCTACATGGGCAATGTTGTAAAATACCTGATCGTACCTGAGGGTGCTGTTATCCCTGCAGGACTTGATAAAGATGTAATCGTAATCAACCAGCCGGTAGAATCTGCTTATGTGGCTTCCACAGATGCTCTTAACATTTTGGATAAGCTTGATCTTACAGACAAAGTTACTGCTCTTGGAATGGAAAAAGAGGACTGTACGGTAGACAGCCTTACAGCTGCTCTGGAAGATGGTTCCGTAACTTTTGCAGGAAAAGATAAAGATACAGATTACAAAGCTCTTGTAAAGAGTCAGTGCGGTATTTCTATCCTTTCTTCTGATATTCTCCCGACAGAGGAAGCAGACACAGAAGCAAAAGAAAACCTTCTGAAAGATTCCGCAGAGAAATATTCCACTCTGAAAATCCCGTTTATCGTGGACCGTTCTGCAGATGAAAAGGATGACAATGCAAAAGCTGAGTGGGAAAAAGCTTACGAAGCAATTTTTGTAACTGATGAGGAAGAATAAATTACTATTCTTCACCATATGCACAGTAGCAAGAATAATCAGCAGGAGAAAATAAAAATGTATGACAAAAAGCTGAAATATAAAATTTTAAGTATTTTTGCAGCAACAGTTATGACATTTACTGCCATTACTCCGGTATGGGCAGAAGAGGAGAACCTGAAAGCAGATGCTTCCGGGGAGACTTCTTCTGACACATCAGAAAAAAATGCTGCACCTGAAATTGCAGGTCTGACCTATGAATCCGCCATGGATCTGTCTTTTGCAGAATGCTTTGACGTGTATTATTACAATGACGGTTACAAACTTCTGGACATCCATGATGATGCCAGATATCTGATCGTCCCAGAGGGCAAAGAGGCACCTGATGATCTGGATCCTGAAATCCAGATCCTTCAGCAGCCACTTGACACCATCTACATGGCAGCCACTTCCCCGATGGCATTGTTCGATGCAATCGGAAGTGTAGACTCCATCAAGCTGTCAGGTCTTGATGCTTCCGGTTGGTATATCCAGTCAGCAGCTGATGCTATCAATAACGGCGAAATGACCTTTGCGGGAAAATACGATGAACCGGATTACGAGCTTCTGGTAGGTGACGACTGTGATCTTGCAATAGAGTCTACCATGATCCTTCATGCACCGAAGGTACAGGAGATGATCGAAACTCTTGGAATTCCTGTTTTCACCGATCGCTCCAGCTATGAGAGCCAGCCCCTTGGACGTACAGAGTGGATCAAGCTTTATGGCGCAATGATGAACAAAGAAGAGGAGGCAAAGACCTTCTTTGACCAGCAGGCACAGGTTATTGAGAAGCTAAAGGACTTTACAAATACAGAAAAAACAGTTGCATTTTTCTACATCAATACCAGCGGTTCTCCTGTAGTACGTAATCCTAAAGATTATATTTCCAGCATGATCGAGATTGCCGGTGGAAGAAATGCATTCGCAGATCTTCAGGATGACAGTGGAAAAACTTCCGTTGCCATTACCATGGAGGAATTCTATAATACTGCGTCAGATGCAGATTATCTGATCTACAACTCCAGTATTGATGCGTCTGTAAAAAGCATAGACGATCTTCTTGCAAAAGAAAGTCTGATGGCTGATTTTAAAGCCGTAAAAGAGGGAAATGTCTGGGTAACTGATGATTCCATGTACCAGCATACAGATACAATTGGTGAACTGATCACAGATCTGAACCTGATGCTTACCGGCGGAAGTGAAGAGGATATGACTTTTCTTCATAAGCTGAGCTGACAGCAGGTTCTGTTGTAAATGAAACAAAAATGGAGAAAAATAAAATGAGCAATCAATCCGCTGGAACCAGCTTCCACATGGAAAATTTTAAGAGACGATCTCGTTACGCTATGGTTTTCATTCTGCTGATCCTGGCCTTTGGCCTGATCACAGTTTTGAATATCAACACAGGAAATGTTCATATTTCTCTGTCTGAGATCATAGATATCCTGCTGAAAAAAGCCACAGATACAAAAGAATACAGCATCATCTGGAAAATCCGTCTTCCCAGGATCCTGATGGCTGCCATTCTTGGAGGTGCCTTATCCCTATCTGGTTTTCTTCTCCAGACCTTTTTTGAAAATCCCATTGCAGGACCTTTTGTTCTGGGAATTTCTTCCGGTGCGAAAATGGTAGTAGCTCTTACCATGATTTATTATCTTGGCAGAGCTGTAAACGTAACTTCTTACACTCTGATCATTGCAGCTTTTATTGGTTCCCTGATTTCCATAGGTTTTATTCTTCTGATTTCAAAAAGGATCAAGCACATGGCCACCCTTCTGGTTGCCGGAATCATGATTGGCTATATCTGTTCTGCAGTAACTGATTTTGTGGTAACTTTTGCAGATGATTCCGATATTGTAAATCTTCACGGATGGTCACAGGGAAGCTTCTCCGGTATGAGCTGGAGTAACGTTTACATTTCCTGTGTGGTGGTAGGAATTACCTTGGCCCTGACCTTCCTGCTGTCAAAGCCCATCGGTGCTTATCAGCTGGGAGAAGCTTATGCACAAAGCATGGGCGTAAATATCAAATTCTTCCGTGTTGCATTGATTTTGCTTTCCAGTATTTTATCAGCAACTGTAACTGCTTTTGCAGGACCGATTTCTTTCGTTGGAATTGCAGTCCCATTTCTGATGAAAAGAAGCTTCGGCACATCCAGACCACTTATAATCATTCCGGGAACATTCCTGGGCGGTGCAGTTTTCTGTATGATGTGTGACCTGATTGCCAGAATGGCTTTTGCCCCTCTGGAGCTGAATATCAGTACCGTTACCTCCATCTTTGGAGCACCTGTTGTTATTTTCATGATGTTGCGGAAGAAGAGAGGAAACTGAAATGGATAATTACTATTTTCATATGGATAACCTTTCTGTCGGTTATGACAAAAAGGCCTTAATTCATGATATCTGTATTGGAATTAAAAAAGGGGAGATTGTAACCCTCATTGGTCCAAATGGTTCTGGTAAATCTACGATTCTGAAAAGTATCACAAGACAGCTGCAGATCATTGGTGGAAAAGTTTACTTTGATGATCGCAATCTGAATTCTTTTTCCTATAAAGAGCTTTCCACACGCATGGCAGTAGTTCTTACGGAACGAATGCGTCCGGAGCTTATGACCTGTCATGATATTGTGGCAACCGGACGCTACCCTTATACAGGCAGACTCGGTATTCTTTCCAGAGAGGATGAGGAAAAGGTAGAGGAAGCCATGAGAGCGGTGCATGCGGAATCGCTTGGCAGTCGTGACTTTAACAACATCAGCGATGGCCAGCGTCAGAGAGTGCTTCTTGCCCGTGCGATCTGCCAGGAACCGGATATTATTATTCTGGATGAGCCAACCTCTTTCCTTGATATCAAACATAAGCTGGATCTTTTATCCATTCTTCGGGATATGGCAAAAAAGAAGCAGATCACAGTTATCATGTCTCTTCACGAAATCGATCTGGCACAGAAAATTGCAGATAAGATCATCTGCGTAAAGGGAGATACTATTTCTCATTTTGGAAAGCCGGAAGATATTTTTGAAGAGAACATGATCAAGGAGCTGTATGAGATCAACAATGGATTTTTTGATCCCCTGTTTGGAAGTATTGAGCTTCCGAAACCAGACGGAGAAGCGAAAACTTTCGTAATCTGTGGAAACGGCACTGGTATTCCCATATTCCGTCAGCTGCAGAAAGAGCATACACCTTTTATTGCAGGTATTCTTTACACCAATGACGTGGATTACCGCCTGGCAAGACTATTGGCTTCAAAGGTGATCACGGAAGAACCCTTCATGGAAATCAGTGAAGAAGCCTTCCAGAAGGCGCAAAAAGCCATGGAAAGCTGTGAGAGGATAATCTGCACGGCTGTTCCGGTTGGAAGCTGCAATAAGCGGTTAGGAGAGCTTATAGATGCAGCGAAGAAGAGCGGGAAAACAGAGTTTGTATAATTCTGCCTTGCGGGATTCTTTGATTCCGTTTCTTTACAGGACTCATTTTTTACGTTATACTGAGTTCACCGAAAGAAGGAGAGGACTCGTTTTATGAAAAAAAATATATTTACAAAAGACAACCTGATGTTCTTTATCATTCTGAATCTGGGATTGATTTTTACAGCGGTTGGAATTGCCATTTTTAAAACACCCAACCATTTCGCATTTGGTGGTACATCTGGTCTGTCTATTATCCTTTCTACCTTATTTCCGAAGTGGAATGTAGGTGCATTTATGTGGATCGTCAATGCAGCACTTGTTGTACTTGGATTTTTCTTCCTTGGAATCCGCTCCATGGGCTGGACTGTCTATTCCTCTTTTGCCCTGTCTTTCTATGTAAGTGCCTGTGAAGCTATTTATCCCCTTAGTTCGCCACTTACACATGACGTGTTCCTGGAGCTTTGTTTTGCAGTGATCCTTCCTGCAGTGGGAGCTGCTATGGTATTTAATGTCGGTGCCTCCACTGGTGGTACTGATATTGTGGCAATGATTTTGCACAAATATACCAGCCTTGAGATCGGGCGTGCACTTTTGGTCAGTGACCTGGGAATTGTGCTGATCGCTGCTTACCTTTACGGTGCCCAGACCGGACTTTACTGTATTCTTGGAATGATCCTGAAATGCACTGTAGTAGACAGTGCAATTGAGAGTCTGAACCTGAGAAAGGTATGTACGATCATTAGTAAATATCCGGAGCAGGTAGAAGAGTTCATCATCAATGACCTGCATCGTTCTGCCACAGAGCAGAAGGCCTTTGGCATCTATACCAAGAAGGAGCAGAAGGTAATGATGACTGTGCTTACCCGAAGCGAGACCAACCGTCTTCGTATTCATTTAAGACAGATTGATCCTCATGCATTTATTACCATCGTAAACAGCAGCGAAATCATTGGAAAAGGCTTCCGTTCTATCTGATGCCTGCCAGCTAATGCAGAAGACTGATTTTTCCATAACAGAACAGTCTGATGAAGCTTGATTTTAAAACCAGAAAGGAATACAGGCCATGATTTCCAAAACCATGCGAGCAATTCTCCACACCCTTTCCTACGGCAATATCGAAGTGGAATCCTCCCGCAGACTGGTGGACATTAAGAAGCTGGATGCCATGAATATTTTTCTGAAAAAAATGGATATCCAGATTTTCAACGAGGACTACGAAATCCCTCTGCGGATTTATTTTCCTACTGAAGAAGCCATGACAAACGGGGTGGAAAAAGGCCATACTTTTCCAGTTCTTCTATTTTTTCATGGCGGAGGATGGGTGACAGAAAGTGTGGATACCTATAACCGTGTATGTGCCAGAATGTCCCAGTCTACCGGTCATATTGTAGTATCTGTGGAATACAGGCTTGCTCCTGAATATCGTTTTCCAACGGCTCTGATGGACTGTTATGCAGCGGCGAAAGCGCTTTACACCAATAAGCTGATTCTGAATACTGATCCCCGGAAAATCACTATCATGGGTGACAGTGCCGGAGGAAATCTTGCAGCCGCAGTTGCTCTTATGGCAAGAGACAAGGGCGACTTTCAGGTATTCCGGCAGATTCTTATTTATCCAGCCTTATATAATACCTATACAACCGCATCTCCCTATGCCTCTGTGCAAAAGAACGGCACCGACTACCTGCTTACTGCAGTGAAAATGCAGGATTATCTGAATCTGTATGAGAGCTGTCCGGAGGATCGGGTCAACCCTTATTTTGCACCTCTTCTGGCAAGAGATTTTTCTAATATGCCAGAAACCCTGATTCTCACAGCAGAGTTTGATCCTCTTCGTGATGAAGGCGAAGATTATGGAAAAAAACTGGCAGAGGCTGGTAATTATGTAGAAGTACACCGGATCAAAGATGCACTTCACGGCTTTTTTGCTCTTGGAATCCGCTTTTTCCATGTGCAGGAAAGTTTTTCTTATATGAACGAATTCTTAAAAAGGGAAGTGTGAAAATTGAAAGAAGGATATTCGAACTGGAGAAAACTGGATAACGCGGCCCTTGCTTTTCCTCTGGTAACTGGCAAAAATGATACCAGAGTATTTCGTTTTTACTGTGAACTAAAGGAAAATGTAAAACCGGAGCTTCTTCAGGCCGCTCTTGAAAAAACCATGGAAAAATATCCTCTGTTTCAGATGGTTCTCCGAAAAGGATTATTCTGGTTCTACCTGGAACACAGGGATATTCGTCCAATTGTAAAGGAAGAGAAGAAGCCTCCATGCAGCAGGCTGTATATTCCGGACAAAAAGAATCTTCTTTTCCAGGTCAGCTATTATGAAAAAAGAATCAATTTTGAAGTTTTCCATGCACTGACAGATGGTACCGGGGCAATGCATTTTCTCCAGGAACTTGTAAGCAATTATCTGAAAAAGGCTCACCCGAAACAGGATCTGCCTTCTCTTCCAGTCACGGATATGAGCACCCCCGGTGATCAGGAGGAGGATAGCTTTTCCCAGTATTATTCCTCGGATATTCCCGGAAATTCTGAGAAAAAACCTCGCGCTGTCAGACTTCCGGGAGAACGGCTGCTTCATGAGGATATGCATATTACAGAGATTGTACTTCCGGTAAAAGAGCTTCATGCAAAAGCAAAAGAATACGGTGTCTCCATAACCATTCTGATCACAGCCATGTTTCTTTGTTCCATCCATGAGGAAATTCCCAAGAGCAGGCAAAATCGCCCCATTGCCCTTATGGTTCCTGTAAATCTGCGGAATTATTTTCCCTCACAGTCTATGGCAAATTTTTTTGGCTGGATAGAAGTGGGACATGATTTTTCCCAAACTTCTGATTTTACAGAAATTCTGGCTCACGTGAAAGAGCAGTTTGCCGCAGAACTGGTAGAAGAGAAAATTGCCAGACATATGAATAGCTATGTCCGTCTGGAGAAAAATCCGGTCATCCGTGCAGTTCCCCTGGAAATAAAGAAATATTTCCTTATGCTGGGAGCAAACCTAAGCTCTAGAAGCATTACGGCTGTTTATTCCAATATTGGAATTCTTCGTTTTCCAAAGGAGTATAACCAGTACATTGACCGTTTCGGAATTTTCGCAAGTACCAACTCCATGCAGCTTTGTTCCTGCTCTTACGAAAACGAAATGGTTCTTGGATTTACCTCCAAGCTTCCCAAGGATAATATTCAGCGAAATTTTCTGAACATGCTGAAAAAAGAAGAAATTCCTTATACAGAAAAAACCAATAATTTCCCCGGCTGTTCCCTGAAAGAGAAAAAGGAGGCGCAGAGAATCGTGCAGGTTTTCAATTTTGTCTGCATTGCAGCTGCAATTCTCTGCGGCATGATCAATTACCTTACACGGGAAAAACTGGACTGGTTCTGGTTCGCCGCAGCTGGCTGTCTTTGCGGATGGCTGATCGTAGCGGTTGCTTATGCCAAACGGAGGAATATCTTAAAAAACGAGATCATACAGTTGATCCTGGTAACTATTATCGCGGTTCTGTGGGACAAATATACCGGATGGCATGGATGGTCTCTGGATTTTGTCCTTCCATTTGGCGCTCTTGCAGTGCTTGGCTCTATACCTGTGATCGTAAAAGTACAAAAGCTGGAAAAAGAAGAGTATCTGTTTTACCTTGTTCAGGCTGCTTTTGCTGGTCTGGTACCGCTGATCCTTATGTTTTTTCACCAGATCCGTTTCCCATACCCATCTGTGGTATGCACAGGAATCAGTCTGCTGGTATTTGCAGGAATGTTTATTTTTAACAGCAATGATACTATCCGGGAGTTTCATAAAAAACTTAGAATGTAATAAAATGGACACAGATTGCAAGGACTTCTTTGCTGAAATTTCGCTAAAGCAGTCCTTGCGATCTGTGTCCGTCTGTTATGTCTGATACCCTAAAGCGTATTTGATAAATCATTCCCGTAATCTGCACGCCCCACTTTGCGGGAGTTTTTGCAGAAAGCCCTTTTCAAATACGCTCTGGAAGTTAATATAATTAAATTTCTACAAGAATTCCCTTCTCTTTATCATACTTACAATATTTGCCATTTCCGGAAATAAATGGCTGATAAGTATTCGTACGTGTATCTTTCACATATACAATTCCTGTGGCGATCATTTCTACCAATGAGAAACGTTTACTCAGGCTTGAGATCCAGGAGTAGGTTTTATTACTGTCAGAATCAGCAGCAACCAGACTGTATCCCTCTTCACACGGTTTCAGAGAGAAGTAAATTTTCTCCGGCTTAGAAGTCTCTTTAAATACCTGGCTTGCTATATAAGTAGAAAAATTCTTCTCCACAAACTGCTGGAAAGAGTATAAGGTATAAACCTCTCCGCTGACTTCGTCTGTAATCCGGTCTCCGCGCTGCAGACGCGCCTTGATCAGAGACAAAGTCTCAATGGTCCAGTTGATAAAGGAAATGCTGCTGTAGGTCATGCTCTCAAGAAGCTGGTCGATCAGTTTCTTTGTGAGAACATTCGATTTCGTTGCTTCATTAAACAATTCTTCATTCATAATCCGCACCCTCCATAACATATATATGTTAATTGATAAGCTTAATTATAAGATCTTATTTTATTAAAATCAATAATTTTTCCCTCGTTTTTGTATTATTTGTTATTTGTTATTGCTGTTATTTTATATATATTGTTTGCCTTTAACACAAAACCATGTTATCATCATAAGAGTTGGAGTTTATAAAAAGCAAAAACAAATTTTACGAATTTGGAAGGAAAAATTTATGGAAAAACATCATCATGAACGAAGTACTTTTTCCGGTAAACTGGGATTTGTACTGTCTGCTGCCGGAGCTTCCGTCGGACTGGGAAATATATGGCGATTTCCTTACCTTGCGGCAAAATACGGCGGTGGAATATTTTTACTGATTTACATTATTCTAGCACTTACTTTTGGCTACTCCATGATTGTCGCCGAAACCGCCCTTGGCCGAATGACAAGAAAAAGTCCGGTAGGTGCTTTTGGAAAATTTGGCAAGTCTAAATGGCTGTCCTTTGGTGGCTGGATCAATGCCATCATTCCAGTCCTGATCGTGCCATACTATTCCGTTATCGGCGGATGGGTTATCAAATATCTGATCGAATATATAAAAGGTAACAGCCAGAAGCTGGCAGAAGACGGATATTTTTCTGAGTTTATTTCGAATGGTACCTCCACAGAGGTCTGTTTCCTTATTTTTGCATTTTTAACAGTTGCAATCATTTATGCAGGAGTCCGAAACGGAGTAGAGCGCGTTTCCAAATTTATGATGCCGGTTCTGGTATTTTTATCTGTGCTTATTACTGTTTACTCTGTTACAAGACCAGGTGCCCTTGCAGGAGTGAAATATTTCCTGGTACCAAATATTGAGAATTTCTCCTGGATGACAGTGGTAGCCGCCATGGGTCAGATGTTTTATTCCCTGTCTATTGCCATGGGAATTCTGGTAACCTTTGGCTCTTATATGAAAAAGGACGTATCTATCGAAGGTTCCACCAAGAATGTAGAAGTGTTTGACACTGCAATTGCCATTATGGCAGGTCTGATGATCATTCCGGCTGTGTTTGCATTCTCCGGTGGAGATCCGGATACTTTACAGGCAGGACCGGCGCTTATGTTCATCACCATTCCCAAGGTATTTGCCAGTATGGGGTTGGGAACTCCCATTGGGATTCTGTTCTTTGTACTGGTGCTGTGCGCAGCTCTTACCAGTTCTATTGCCCTGACGGAGAGCGCTGTATCTACCTTCCAGGACGAACTGAGATGGCACAGAAAGAAAGCAACCGTTATTGTTGGTGTGATCATGATTCTTCTTGGAACTCTTTCTTCCCTTGGATATGGACCGCTTGGCTTTGTAAAAATCATTGGAATGCAGTTTCTGGATTTCTTTGATTTCCTCACCAATTCTGTAATGATGCCAATTGCCGCACTTGCAACCTGTCTTTTAATTTCCAGAAAAGTGGGAGTGAAAAAGATTGAGGAGGAAGTAGTAGCTGAAGGCGGAACTTTCCGCAGGAAAAAGATTTTTAACTTTATGATCAAATACCTCTGCCCGATATTTGCAGCAATTATCCTGCTTAGCTCTGTAGCAAATGCATTTGGACTGATTTCCATGTAAATAATTTGTAACTGTTCTGTACTTCTCAGTTACCACTTCGCGAAATAATACCTGCTGAATAAATACTATAATTTTTTAATCGCCCCACCCATCTCAGGTGGGGCGATTGTATAAGGACTGCCTCCATATCTACAAAGCTTTAAAGTCTGCCACATTTCCATCAATAACGCACACAACTTTTCCCTATATCTGCTTTTTACAATATGGTTACATTTATCACTACCAAAACATGTATAATAGAACCAGTACATCAAATAAGGACTATTTTTCAGAGTATACAAGAAAGGACCCGAAATGAAAGCCAGAATACTTGTAATAGAAGATGAACCAGCAATCAATAACTTACTTTGCATGAACCTGGAAGTCACCGGCTACCAGACCGTAAGCTACCTGGACGGCAATGACGCCAGCGAAGGAATTGCCTGGGATCATGAGTTCCAGTGCGCCCTTGTAGATATTATGCTCCCAGGAAAAGATGGATATACCCTTTTACCAGAACTGAATCACTACGGCATTCCCGTCATTTTTCTCACCGCCAGAGCCGACATCGCAAGCAAAGTAAAAGGCCTTAAAGAAGGTGCCGAAGACTATATTGTAAAGCCCTTCGAGATGCTGGAAGTGATGGTCCGCCTGGAGAAAGTACTGGAACGTCATGGAAATTTACAGGAGCAGATACAGATTAACAATATTACCATAGACACCATAAGCCATACCGTTACCAGAAATGGAGAGGAAATTTACCTGAAACCAATGGAATACAACTGCCTTATGATGTTCGTCCGCAATCCCAATAAAGCTCTTACAAGAGAGCAGCTTCTGGCCGGTCTCTGGGGCGTAGAATTCGAAGGAGAAACAAGAACAGTAGATGCACATGTGGGACGTATCCGCAAAAAGCTGGGCTGGCAGGACAGGATCAAAACCATTCCCCGCATTGGATACCGACTGGAGGTGGAATTTTGAAGCTTTTTACAAAAATCTTTTTACAGGTGGCCTGCGTGATCCTGATTTTATCCTCCGCTGTTTTTTTCTATACTTCATATCGCTGGAAGAATCAGAGTATTCAGTATATCAATAACTATGAATATACCAAATTTCAGAATAATCTTTTACAATTTGAGGAGAAATTAAGACTTACAAGCAGTCAGTCCGCTAATTCCGATGAGAAAGTCCGAAACCGAATTCTTATCTACGCTTTCCGACAGATTTTCCATGACAGTGCTGTTCTATATCAGAATGATGAAGAACTTTACAACGGTACCGCCTATGACTTCGATGTTCAGGGAATCCAGGAACAACTGGGAGAAGTGGAATTACACGGAAAATGGTATGACGCGGATACTTATATCTGTGATCCCCTTATCAGCAAAGCCGACGGTAAAACACTGTTGCTTTTTTTTTATTCCTCCACAGAGTCAACTACAAATCTGAATTATCAGATTGTCACTTATAAAGACGTTTCTGATGTTCTGGAGAGTAACAGGATCCTTTTTTATCAGGCGGGTATGTTGACGCTGGTTCTTCTTCTGTTAACCGGAACAATTCTTTTTTTCAGCCTGCGGAAAATTATGGCACCCCTTACAAAATTAAGGGAAGCTGCGGTTTCTGTATCTGAAGGCAACTATGATATACAAGTTCCTGCGGAAGGAGATACGGAACTGGCGCAGGTTGGCAAAAGCTTTAATCAGATGTCCTCCAAGGTTAAAGAACAGATTGAATGCCTTTCCACTGTAAACCATACACAACGACAGTTAATGGGAAGTCTTGCCCATGAGCTGAAAACACCTATGACCTCTATCCTGGGATATGCAGATACCCTTCTCACAGTGCGCCTGCAAAGACAGCAGCAGGAGAGAGCTCTCTCCTATATTTCCAGTGAATGCCGCAGGCTGTCCCGACTTTCGGTAAAAATGCTGGAACTTACCGGATTATATGAAACTGGGGAGGCACGTTTTGCCCCAACAGAAAATTCAGTGAAATCTTTTCTGGAGGATTCCAGACAGCTTAACCTCTGCCGTCTGAAAGAGAAGAATATCTGTCTGGAACTTCAGTGTGAACCTGCTGATCTGAAGAAAAACTTTGACAAAGATCTTATGTTAAGTCTGGTAAACAATTTTATTGACAACGCAGTAAAAGCCTCCGCGGACAATTCCAGACTCATACTGGAAGCGACGGCTGAGAAACTGATGGTCCAGGATTTTGGCAAAGGAATCCCAGCTGAAGATCTTGATAAAGTGACAGAGGCATTTTATATGGTTGACAAATCCCGTTCCCGGGCGAATGGAAGTGTGGGTCTGGGACTTGCACTTTGTAAAAAAATCGCGGATATACATGGATTTCAAATGAAAATTGAAAGTGAAATAGGAAAGGGAACCTGTGTATTCATTGAATGGTAAAGAAATTCTTGCCAGATTACAATTCAGTTACAATTTACGGAAGATTTGGTGTAATTCCAAGTACTATAATCTATATCAGAACATGACCGGTGATTACTATGAGCAATATCAAACACCCGTTCCCCTAAATCTCCGGTTATGTTCAAACATCGAAAGGGAGACTTCAAACAAATGAGAAAGAATATAGAAAGAATGATTGGACTTACTCTCTGCATGGGAATGTTAGCGGGATGTGCACAGACACCAGAATCTTCCCTTGTAAGGCAGAAGGGAAATAAAGCACTGGATTCTTACAAAGAAGCGGATGACAAGGATGTCAATATGGCAGGAAATGCCTCCTCCGCTGATCAGACAACTGCTTCTGAAAGTACTGGTACAAGTGATACTGCTGCCTCCACTGACGTTCACCCGGATAATGCCTCAGCTGCCAGAACCACTATCCGCGACCTGATCAATGCGCCTGAGACTTACAAAAGTCAGGTAACAGACGACACGTCTAAGCTTGTGGTAAATACGGATGCAGCTGTAGAAATACCAGATGTGGAAAAGATATCTGCAATTTCTGTTACACCAGCTGCGGTCACACAGGATCTTCTTGATGGTATCACGGATGCCTTTTTCTCAAATGCGAAGATTTACACTGCAGACAGCTATTATGTACAGACAAAGGATGAGATCAAGAAAAAAATCGACGAATTAAAAGAAGATGTTGCCAACGGTAATCTGGATCCCAATAATTGGGGAACCGATGATAATGGCAATCTCGTATATGATATTTACGATGACATTGATTATTGGGAAAGCCAGTATGAATCTGCACCTGAAACGAGAAATCTGGTAGAAGGAAGACCTGCCGTGGGAGTGCAGACATACAGCAGTACTGGTGAAGTTATGGAGGACAATGCTTTTACCGGTATCGCCCAGTTAGATGACGGCTCCCAATATTCTTATCGTACCTCTTCCTGGGGAGCCTATTCTTTGGAAGTAAGAATCCAGAAGATAGCCCAAAAAGACGGTAAAGAAATTCCTTCTGACGCTGTCTGGTCCGATTATTCCAGCAGCAGTCCATATGAAAAACCTACCGAAAAATCTATTGGAATTTCGTTGGATGACGCGAAGAAATTAGCCCAGGAAAAAGCAGATGCCATGGGCCTTGACGATTTAAACCAATGCGGATGGGATTATGCGATTCAGACGTCCATTGGAACAGATGATAACTCCAGTTATCTCGGAAGTGGTTATGTTATCTACTACAGCCGTACCATAAATGGAACTCCGCTTACCTATACCATGGATGCAGGTGGAGCGCTTGAAGACATGGACAGTACTATGGAAACCTGGGCTTACGAAAACCTTTATTTTTATGTAAATGCAGACGGAATCGACAGCATGACTTATTGCAATCCATACACCATCGGAGAAACTAAAACTGAGAATTTAAGCCTGCTTCCATTCAGCGAGATCATGAATATCTACGAAAAAATGATGATCGTCACCAACGCGGACAACCTTACCTATGAAAATTCCAGGGTATTCAATATTGACCGTATCGTGCTTGGCTATGCCAGAATTTATGAGCCATCCACAGATGCCCATACCGGTCTTCTGGTTCCTGTCTGGGATTTCTTCGGATCCCGCAAGATTGACTCCGAATATGATGGTGAAACCTACTCAGATACGACAGATTGGCCTACCTGGAGCTTTCTTACCATCAATGCAGTAGACGGAAGTATTATAGACCGTAGTCTGGGATACTGATATGAAGCAGACACTTGGAATTGTTCGCTACAATTTCTTCGGCTTTTTCCGTAATCCCAAAGTGATTTTTACCCTCTTTCTGGAATTTGTGCTCAGTTTTCTGCTTACAGGAAGAATCATGGTTGTTATGGATAACTACAATACGCCTGTACAGGCAATTGAACCTTTCCTGTGGACCTTCGGGGATGGAACAGCAGTGCTTCTAAGTTCCATGCTTTTGCTTTTGCTGTTCTCCGACCTGCCGAAAATGACACCAGTCACTCCTTATCAGCTGATCCGTACCACCAAGAAGAAATGGCTCTTAGGCCAGTTTGTCTATATTACATTCGTAACGATTTTATATACATGTTTTATGCTTTTGTTTACTTCTGTGCTGTGCATGAAGGACAGCTATCCAGGCAATCTGTGGAGCGACACAGCAGCAATGCTTGGATACTCTGATCTTGGAAAGAATCTGCAGGTGCCATCTACAGTACGTGTTATAGAAAGCATTTCACCTTACGGCTGTATGCTACAGATATTCCTTTTGCTTTTATGCTATTCCCTGACTTTAAGCTTTGTAATTCTGGTGGGGAATCTCTACAAAGGAAAAACAAAAGGCATGATAGCTGGTCTGTTTTACAGTATCTATGGATTTCTTCTGGATCCCAATGTACTGGCAGCTGTTTTACATAAAGAAAAGTATGAGATGTATCAGATAAACGTACTGATCTGCTGGATCAGTCCCTTAAACCAGGCCGTCTATGGGAAACATAATCTGGGCTATGATCCATTACTCCCAAAGCTCTGGCAATCCTGTGTATTTTTTCTTATTCTGGTAGTAATACTGGTTATTCTGGCGCTTCGCAGAATGAAGAAATATCCGTTTGAATTTCTGGGGGAAAAATCATGAGTGGTGAGATGAAACGTATGCTTACATCCAAAAATTTTCTGGCAGCCTGGCTGATTGCTTGTGCGGCTCTTCTCTTTGGACAAACCTACCCCAGTCTGAAGAAACCTTTGACTTGTGGTGCTTTTATAGACCTTCTGGATAGCGCTATAAAAGGTCAGATTGTATCTTTTATTTTACCCATAGCAGCAGTGCTTACCTGGAGTGATTCTTTCCTGCAGGAGTATAGAAGCGGATTTCTAAAAACTGCTCTCCCCAGAACCAGCCGTAGTCAATATGTGGAAGGAAAGGTTTTTTCTATTCTGATGTCTGGTTTTCTGGTCTGGTTACTGGCAGTCATAACAGTGCTTTTGGTTAATTTTGTTATATTTTATCCTATGGAAGTAAAAGGAAATATTCCAAAAGATCTGCTGACAAAGCTTCTAATGAAAGCTCTCCGCATGAGCATCCTTGGAGGTATCATAAGTACCCTTGGAGGTATCTGCGGAACTCTGTGTCAATCTGCTTATATGGCTTACGGAATTCCTTTTATAAGTTATTATTTCGGAATTATTTTACACCAACGATATTTTAAAGAACAACTCTGGTTTTACCCGCCAGAATGGATTACTCCTTCTGGAAACTGGGGACCATACCAGACTGGTTTATGGTTATTTTTGTTATTATTTCTACTTGTACTGATCCCGGTTCTGGGAAGTGTACTATATGATAAAATTGAAGAAATTTGAGATGTCAGACCGCTTTTCTGAAAATAAAAATATAGTCCTGCCTTTGAGAAATTGAAAGGATCTAAAATTAAAAGGATTTAAATTGGAAAGAAAACGATTATATGAACAGTGTAAATCACAATAAATTATTAAAGTCAATTCCATGTGTACAAATAAGTCATGTTACTAAACGTTTCGGTGAAGACCTTGTTCTAAAAGAAGTAAATCTTGATCTGAATTACGGACAGGTATATGGCATTGTTGGAAATAATGGTTCCGGAAAAACAGTTCTTATGAAATGTATCTGTGGTTTTCTGCCGGCTACAACCGGAACCATCCATGTATCAGGAAAACAGATTGGAAAAGACACCGATTTTCCGGAAAGCCTTGGCGTTATCATCGAGACGCCAGGTTTTCTTACACAATATACAGGAATGAAGAATCTGGAAATTCTGGCAAATATGCAGAGACTGATCTCCAAGGCAGATATCCGCCTTATTCTTCGAAAAGTCGGCCTGGATCCCGATATGAAAAAACCGGTTGGAAAGTATTCGCTTGGAATGCGCCAGCGTCTTGGAATCGCTTAGGCCATTATGGAGGATCCCCGTCTTCTCATTTTGGATGAACCCTTCAACGGACTGGATAAACATGGCGTAGCGGAGATCCGAGAGCTTCTTCTGGAACTGAAAGCTGCCGGTAAGACCATCCTTCTCGCCAGTCATAACGAAGAAGATATCCGTATTCTCTGTGACCATGTATATGAAATGGACGGAGGAATCCTGAAGGAAAGGACAGGCTGAACATGAAAGAAAAACGATTACAAAAAAATTCTGTATTTTCCGTTAAAACAGACTGCATCTTATTGATTACTGCATTAATTGCCAGTATCCTGTTTCTTATATCCCCATTTGCAGTTTCTGCACAGGAGGCTGATGTTGAAAATACAGAAACAGTTTTTGAAGATGAAGCGGAAACTGTACCAGATATGAACCAGGATCCAGATTTTGATTCTGAGCCGGATTCTACCCTGGATTCCAATCCGGACCCGGATCTGGGCGGATTCATATCCGGTGACGATTCTTCCCCCAAAAATAATCCCATTCATGTTATTATTGAAAATGGATCTGGCAATACAGACAGCAGTAATGCAGAGCCTGCCGGTGATGATGCTATGGGTGTCGGAGATACTTCTTATGGAGAGATCTATGCCGGCAGTACAGACGGAGGTAGTTCCTCCGAAGAAAAGGTTCTTCACAAGCCTCAGCTGCTATTGGAAGACAGTAATCTTTCCAGCCAGACACTAAAAGCTGGCAGCATCTGGGAAATGTCCGTAACCTTTCGAAATAAAAGCCGCAGTCAGAACGTATATGGACTAAAAATTTCTCTTTCCACAGAAACAAAAGGAATTGAATTTGATAAAAATTCTTTTTATGTACAGAGGCTGACACCTGGCGAATCCATTACTTTAACGCAGAATTTATCTATCGCAGAAGATACTGAGCCAGGTCAGGTAACAATCCTGTTTTCTCTGGAATATGAAGATTCCAAAGCCTCCAGTGCCAATAGCACAGAAACTCTGACTTTTAACGTGTCACAGCCTGTACGTGCAGAATTAGAAGTGTCTGACATTCCTTCGGTATTTTATACAATGGATACTGTAGAAATTCCTGTGAAAGCATTGAATCTTGGAAGGGATAAAATCTATAATGCCAAAGTGAAATTAGAAGCAGATGGATTATCTCCAAAAGAGACTGCATTTCTGGGAAATGTAGATGAGGGAACTGCATCTGAGGGTACAATAAGAGTATATGTAAAAGAAAGCACCGGAAATAAAAGTTCTAAATCGCAGTCTGTTGCAGAAGCAGGAAGTTTATCTGACAATGTATCAGATATATCAGATGAAAATGATGCTACTTCTCAGAATACATCTATTTCACCAGATCAAATTACAGGAAAACTGATTCTCATCTACGAAGATTCCACAGGTAACTCCTACCAGACAGCTGTCGATTTTTCCTCCGAAATCAAGGAATCCCAAATTCAGTCTCTAAAAGTTGAGGATTCTCAGGAAGAGACTAACAGCTGGTGGTACTCCATTTTTGCAATTCTGGCGGTTCTGTTTATCATCATCGTTCTGTTTCTCATGTCCAGATTACATAAAAAATCTGTCCTTCTGGAAGAAGCAAGAAAGGCGGCATCCCGTTGAGAAAGAAAAAAATAAACGGTTTCACCTGCTTTCTGATGATTCTCATTTCACTGACTCTTTTCTTTTTTCTCAGGCTTACCTATGAAATACAGAAAGAGAAGCAGCAGTATACAATCTTAATTTCCCTTGGAAATCTCAGTTACGACCAGAATTTCCTGAAAAAAGCTTCGAAAATAAATGGGCTTCAGGAAATCTGGCCAGTTGTGGAAATTCCAGTAACCATAAAAATAGAAGACTATACAAAAACTACTGTATTTTGTGGAATTGATCTGAATGCTTTTACGGAAATTTCCGGGCAAGACAATTTAGGAAACACTCCACGCTTACTCCTGGGGAGCAATTCTCTGGAAAATATGAAAGACTCCAATGGACATGCCATTTCAAAGAAACAGCAGAATAAATATCTGAAGATGGGAGAACAGCTTGCCATTACATATACGTTAGACAGTATCGATTCAAATAAAAATTCTACTGAATACAGCAGTTCCGTTTCCAGCAGTAGTTTCACGGCTATGGACAATCCCGGGAATAATATTTCACCAGTGTCCTGTCTTCCCTGTAAAGTTGCTGCAATACTCCCCGGAGAAGATAATCAGATCTATATCCCGCTCTCCCAGGCAAGAATTCTGTGCAGCGAATCTGGCACTGCGCTGACTGTAACAAAGGTGTTGCTAAAGATAAAGGGAAAGACCAATCTTGAAAACGCTAAACAGCATTTTGAATAACAAAGATACTTCCTTTTCAGGTGTAAATAAATATCTGCTTATGTTATACTATTGTACAAGACCAATAAAAAGGAGCACTCTATAATGAACAGACAGGAACTACTTAACCAAATTGAGTATTATACCCCGTTCAATGAACAAGAAGAGACGGATAAGCAGCTTATTCTGAACTGGATCAGAAATAATACCAATGCTTTTTCCAGAGAAAACACGGTAGCACATATGACTGCTTCTGCCTGGGTGGTAAATCAGGATAAAAGCAAAATTCTCATGGTCTATCACAATATTTATAATTCCTGGTCCTGGCTGGGAGGGCATGCGGACGGAGAAACGGATTTACTTGCAGTTGCCCTTCGGGAAGTGAAAGAGGAAGCGGGGATTTCCCATGTCTGTCCTGTATCTGAGGAGATTTTTTCTTTGGAATCCCTTACAGTAGATGGACATGTGAAAAAGGGCAAATATGTGTCCAGCCATTTACATCTGAATGTAACATATCTGCTGGAAGCAGATTTTGAGGAAGCTGTCTCCATAAAAGCCGACGAGAACAGCGGTGTCGCCTGGTTTTCCCCTGAAGAAGCGCTGAAGAAATCTACAGAACCATGGTTTGTAGAACATGTGTACTCCAAGCTGATTGAGAAAATGTAATGAAAGAAGCCAACAATTATAATACTTATATTATGATACCAGTGTCAAAAGGTCAAAAAGCTGTTCGTGCTTGCACGATAAGGCTTTTGAACTTGGGACACGCCAAATATGAGAAAGTAGCGATTTACGCAGTAAATCAGCGGATTTCGAATATTTGGAGGATTGCGGGAGCAGCGTAGCTGCGTAGCAATCCGGGTATCAAATGAGTGTCAAAAGACCTTTTGACACTCATATCATATTATACAAAGAAAGAGAAGAGAATATGAGTGAGAAAATTGTAGTTTGCCTTGAAAAAGGTGGCGCAAGAGATATGGCTGAAGCTTTTTCCAGGCGCACAAATACCCCAATCTCTGAAAAGCCGGGAGAGCACCTGACGGTGCTTTTTAATTCCAAAGGTGTTTCTTTAACCGGATATGGTCTGGCTTATCAGGGAGATTTCGAAAATATGCTTCACCGGGTGACCAACGGAAGATTACAGCATGAAATGCTGGTACGGGCTTCCAAATCAGAAAAGCCAGGGCGCAAGGCAATAGATGCCACAGCAGGTATGGGAGAGGATGGATTTCTTCTGGCAGCCCAGGGGTATGAGGTAACTCTGTATGAGCAGAATCCAGTGATTGCTGTTCTTTTAAAGGATGCCCTGCGCCGGGCAAAGAAGCATCCCGTATTGAAAGAGATCGCTGCCCGCATGAAGCTGACAGAAGGCAACAGCGTGGAATTAATGCCCGCACTCCTGGATCCTGTAGACGTCATATACCTGGATCCCATGTTCCCCGCAAGACAAAAGTCCAGCCTGATCAACAAAAAACTGCAGCTCATCCAGAAGCTGGAGCCCCCATGCTCCCAAGAGACCGACCTTTTCGACGCCGCTATCAGCGCAGACCCGGATAAGATCATTGTAAAACGACCGCTGAAAAGTGATTTTCTGGCAGGAAGGAAGCCTTCTTATACGTTAAGCGGAAAAGCGATTCGATATGATTGTTATACGTTGTAGAGGAAATAAATTAGCAGAGCAGGCAGATGAATAAATGATATATGCATAGCAGCATTTTTATAATCCTTTTCGATTACTGTCAGAAGTGCTAGTGCAAATCAGAAGCAACTATGTATAATAAGAATAAAAAGGACAGTATTGCTTATAAGAAAGGAGAAAATGCTTATGAGAAATGGTAAAAAATCATTAAAAAAAGCCAGCGTACTGCTTACTACCTTCTTACTTGTAGTAATGTGTCTGGCAGTGGATACCACATCTGTAAATGCCGCGAAGATCAAACTGAACAAAACAAAGCTTACCTTGACCCAGGGCAAGAAATACCGTTTAAAGGTAAAAGGCACAAAAAAGAAAGTGAAATGGTCCTCCACAAAGAAATCAGTGGCAACTGTCAATAAAAAGGGTGTCGTTACAGCAAAGAAAAAAGGAACTGCATATATTAAAGCTAAAGTTGGCAAAAAAACATACAAGTGTAAGGTTACTGTTAAGAGTAAAAAAGCACCTGCAAAGCCAGCACCTACAACACCTTCTGCTCCGGTAAATCCGCCGGCAGAGCCTACAGCAACACCTACCACAGCTCCAGCAAAAACACCAGTACTAAGTGCAACATCTTTAAGCATGCGTAAAGGTGAATATTATCAGCTTAGCGTACAGGATCCTAAGCATCTGCCCGTATGGACCAGTTCAAACAAGAATATTGCAGAGGTAGACAGTCAGGGAAAGGTACATGCAATTAATGTTGGAACAACAGAAATCAAAGTAGATGCAGGGATTGTTCTTACATGCACAGTTACAGTTACCATGGAAACAAAGCCTCAGACTGAACCAGTTCTTTCGAAAGCAGTTATAAAAGGGCAGCGGTCAGTCAAGAATGAAGCTGGCGAATCTGTAGTGATTGAGATTCCTCTGAATACTTATACCTATACTTTCAGCACAATTCCAACAAACGTGGAAGAATTGAAGCAGTATAACATCAGCGGTGATGATGGAAGATATAAGGTGCTCGCTCTTTATGTCATGTCACTTCGGACCTGGAAACCGGAAAATCAGACAGATTGCGAAGAAATGATCGGATATTTATGCAATAAGCAGTTATCTGTTTATGAGAAGCAGAGATTAGCAGAGCAAATGAAAAAGAGTAAACAGTATCTCTATCTTGGAAATGCATTCTTAAATGGTGCAACTCCGGCGAATGACTACACACCTTCACAGCCTTATTCAATTACATTAACTCAGGATTCTGTAGTAGATGAAGATCAGATATACATTCCGGCAAATCCTTCCATACCATCTCCTGATCAGTATAGAGCCTTTATCTATTGCAAGGCTTCTGACAGTGGTAAATGGATCGATGTTTATAAATCATCTAAGGACGGAAACTGGTATATGTATAAATGGATGGATCTGATCACTTCAATAAAAGCCCCGGCTTCAAGTAATCCATTCTAAATATGTCTTCAGGTGATTCATTCTAATTACAAGAGAGCAGACATCAAAGACCTCGGTTTTTGGTGTCTGCCCTTAATGTATTTTATAAAAATTATATCTGTAACCGCTGGGGGTGACAGTATACTAAGAGAAATCTTTTTGGACACTTTGACAGCAGCTTCCCAAACTACTGCCACGGACTCCCCAAAAACAACTTGTGACGATCATCAGCAGTTGCTTATAGAACTGAAACATAATGAACTAAATTCTACTAAAAATCATTCTTTCCGTATTATCTAGCCAGAACGGCTCTCCTGTAGGGCAATGAGTTTCATACCAGTTAAAACCGCCTTTTTCACTTCCAATCTTTCCGATTAATGATGTCTGCCCAAGTGAAAATAGATATTCTACATTTTTAGGCTCTTGATACCATAATAGCAATCTAATTCCTACCATGCTAAAATACCCTCCATTTCCACTCCAGCCGTATTGAACATGACCATTAGCAAGCAGTCTTGCAATAATACTTGCATCACCCATTTTATATTCCTCCGTTCAGTATTTTATTGGACATAAACTGTGCTTTAACATATTCTTTTTAAATATAATATATTTTATATTGTATATTAAGTCATTTATCCCGTTTTTATGGTATTATAAGAAAACAAAGAACAGGATAGGAGGCGTTTGAAATGAATCATAATGATATAGTCAGACAGTCATTCAAAAAACAGGCTGAAAAATTTGTAGCATATCATATGTCAAAAGTGGAATATACAGACTATCTGATTCAGAAAATCGCAGCAACAGGAGAAGAACATGCATTAGAAGTAGCTGCCGGGACCTGTATTTGTGGCAGGGCTCTGGCTCCTTATGTAAAGGATATTACCTGTCTGGATATGACGGAAGAAATGCTGGCACAGGGAATCAGACTTGCCGAAGAAAGTCATATAGAAAATATTTACTTTCAAAGTGGTAATGCCGAAAAACTTCCATACGAACCCGAAACCTTTGACCTGGTGATCACAAGGCTTTCTTTCCATCATTTTGACAATCCTGAGAAACCTTTTGAAGAGATGAAACGTGTCTTGAAAAAAGGGGGAAAGATGGTGGTCTGGGATATGGAAGCTGCCGAGGAGCCTTTACGAGAAATTGATGATAAGATTGAAAATATGCGTGATCCTTCTCATACCAGAATCCTCAGCAGGGAAGAATTTGAAGAAATGTTCAAGAAAGATTTTGCACTGCAATGCGAAGAAACTACTCTGGTGCCGGTGAATCTAAAAAGTTGGATGGAACTGACTGATACTTCGGAAGATGTGCAAGAAGAGATAACAAATTTGATGAAAGCTGAATTGGAAGGCGGTAGAAAAACCGGTTTTTCACCATATAATAAAGATTCACAAATCATGTTTGATCATAGATGGCTATTACTAATTGGTGTAAAAAAATAATGGTAATAAAAATAAGCAGGAAACTCCTTTGAAGAGTTCCTGCTTTTCTTGAAATGTCCTAATATTTAGATAGGATTCGGGGGCATATTTATAAATGTAATTACAGCTCTAAAGAATCTTCTGCATCTATTCGGGTTTTGTTACACCAGACATCTGTACAAAATAAAGAAATCTCTGTGCAGATAAAAGCGACGTTGGAAAATAATAGTCAGATGTATAAACTGAAATTGCATACGCTGTGGTCACCTATGAAGAAAGACGTATGCATAGGAATTATCGGGTATTTTGACATTATAAAATAGAAAAATACAACAAATGTAGGATATGATGGAATTGCCGTTCATGTGTATATCTGGATGGAAGGAACAGACGCTGATTGCGTCAACGGAAAATCTGTTGAAGATGATTCGTCTACTTATGATGTGACAGTAAAACTTGCCGGAGTTGCAAGCGGAAATTAAATGTTCTTTTGAAAGGTCATGGCACGAACCATGGCTTTTCTTTTACCCCAACATCCCCATATTGGCAACTATCCCCACTCACCCCACTCTTTTTCAGTACATTTACTGAATTGCTATTTTCCCGACTTCCCGGCTTGCCATATAGCTGAGAAATTTATGAAATGTTCCTGTTTTTTAAATCCTGCAAATACTACTGATGAGCGTGTAAATTTTCATTCTACAATGTAAAAACTCTTTGTTGACGGATATATTTGGATAAGGATATAATCTGTATCAGAGAATTTACAGGGAGATAAACAAGTATGAGTCAGGATATGATTAATAACCGTTTTTTGGAAGAGTCGGTATTTGCTATTGCCGATGGATACTGCGTGATCAATCTCACAAAGAATATTGTACGTGGTTCCATGTATCAGGTAGTTAATGGAAAAAAATATAATCTGAATGAACAATTAGGTTTGCCGGAAAATTCAAGCTTACAGAGTCTGGTGGATGCATGGGCATTGACCATACCTGAAGAAGGTCTTCAAGATTTTCTGCACGAGTTTGACAGAGAACGACTGTTAAAGCGTTTTGAAAATGGTGAACGGCATATATCATTCCGATATTGGACCAGGACTGCTACTTTTGAGCCCATGCTTGCAGAAGATCACATGGCCCTGTACCGGGAAGAAGAAACCGGAGATATCATTGCAGTCAATTATGTTCTTGACCGTACAGAACATTATCGCTTAGAGGAAAAAGAGAGGGCACTGGAAAAATCAAACAGAGAGTATGCGAAGCTTCTGGAAGAAGAGAAAAAGCATACGGCTATGATCGAGGAATTAACGAAGAAACTGCAAAGTCAGCTGGAGTTATTTACCGTATCCATCCCTGGCGGTGTCAAAATCAGTAATGATGACCCGGAATATTCTTTTAAATATGTTTCAGAACAATTTGCAAATATGCTCGGTTACGCAACACCGAAGGAACTGATGGACGCTTCTGGCGGTAATATTATCGGTCTTGCTCATCCAGATGACGTAAAGGTCGGACTTGCAGATGCATTAAATCAATATACGCATTCCGATCATTATGCTACTATTTACCGGATACGCTGTAAGGACGGCACATACAAATACATCGAAGATCGTGGACAGAAAGTAATAAAGGAAGACGGAACCATTGAACATTGGAATCTCATGCTGGATAAAAATGACTTCATGCACAAATCAATTGCATTGGAAAGTGAAAAGAAAGCAAATAAAAGCAAGTCTGATTTTCTCTCCAGGATGTCTCATGATATGAGAACCCCACTGAATGGCATTATCGGATTGCTGAAGATTGCTGAGAAGCATTTTGATGACAGTGAATTGGTTCTGGAAAATTTCGGAAAAATGCAGGTAGCCGCAGATTATCTATTGTCACTTATTAATGATATTCTTCAGATGAGCAAAATCGAAGATGGAAATGTACCGCTAACGCAGGAAATCATCAACTTTGATGAATTAAGTCAGGATGTTCTGACTATCATAGAACAGCGGGCAAAAGACAGAGGAATTCAACTGCAGTTCCGTTCAAAAAAAGAAGGGCTTCGATATCCTTTTATTTATGGAAGTCCGGTGCATATGAGACAGATTTTTCTTAATATTTATGGAAACTGTATTAAGTATAACCGGATTGGCGGCAAGATAATAACGGTGTTGGATTATACAGAAGTAGTGGATGGAATTACGACATATGAATGGACGATCACAGATACAGGCATTGGCATGAGTAAGGAATATCTGAAGCATATATTTGAGCCGTTTTCGCAGGAAAGGAATGATTCTGGAAGTACACAACAGGGAATTGGACTGGGAATGTCGATTGTAAAAGGCCTGATTGAAAAAATGGGCGGAACAATTAAAATAAAAAGCGAAGAAGGAATCGGATCAACTTTTATTATCAGAATTCCGTTTAAACTTGCTTCCGCACCAGATACAGTAAAGAAAACAGCAGCACAGATGGATATTAGTGGATTAAACTTATTGCTGGTGGAGGATAATGAACTGAACGCAGAAATTGCGAAAACTCTGTTGTCTGATGAAGGTGCAAATCTGACAGTTGCAGAAGATGGACTGCAGGCGGTCAGGATGTTTCAGGAGAAACCGGAAGGTTATTTTGACGCAATTCTGATGGATATCATGATGCCTGTAATGGATGGGCTTACTGCGACAAAAACAATCCGGTCACTGAAACATCCTGATGCTGAGACAATTCCAATCATTGCCATGACAGCAAATGCTTTTCAGGAGGACGCTGAAAAATGTATTGCTGCTGGAATGAATGCACATCTGGCAAAACCTTTGGATATTGAGAAAGTAAAGATGACCATTTATAAATATATATAAGAAAAGTCAGCAAGGAGGTATTGACGCATGTTTAGAGAAATATATAATTTGCACAGCACTCTTATTGCGTCCAATGATAACATCTCCATGCCTGTTGATAAGATAATGATATGAGCAAAAACGTCTTTTCATCTGTTTGAGGAAAGACGTTTTTTATATGAAAATGTTTTGGAAGAGGAGTGACCGAAAATGAGTTTATTATGGATGGAATATGAAACAGAGTTTGAACACTTGGTAGAGAATGGTGATCACGCACAATATCATCCAGATGATGGGCGGAACCATTCAGGTAGAGAGCAAACTGGGAGAAGGAAGCCATTTTGAGGTGATTCTTCCGATAGAACTAGATAAAACAGCGGATCGAAGTATCAGATCCCGGATGGAAGTTATAGATACCGTATCTATGATTGGACCTTATATGAATGAAGTCCTTCCGCCGACACCGCCAAAGCGAAAACAGCAGCCTATAGATATTCCAGATTTATACACTTTTTTCTTTACACAATAATATCCTTGAATTTATATTCATGAGTAGGTATAATAAAATATAGTATGTCAAATTTTAGCTGTTAAATGATGGCTTGTGTCAAATAATAGTTAATAATTACAAAGTAGTATAATATTCACTTTTTTATCCCATAAAAAATACTGCAATATCAGCTAAGTTAGCAACCACCAGTTCAACTCAACATCATAAACTTAAGAAAAAAATGGAAAGGAATCTGTTCGCAGGTTCCTTTCATTGTGTTAAAATATAGGCAGGGGTGTATATGATTAAATCTTATAAAACAAGATTTCAAAAGTTTTCTGCATTATTATCTGATCCGGAAATTGCAAAATATGCGAGACAGAATGGAAACCATGCTTTTTCGAGAAAGCGAAAAATGCCCCTAAAAGACATGTTGCTATGCTGTCTTTCAAAAAAGGGGCTTACCACGACATTTGAACTTAGAAACTATTTCAAAGAAAAAGGAGACTTGTCTATGCAGTTATCTGTCCAGGGATATCTACAACAGAGAAAACGTCTAAATCCGGAAATTTTTCCCTATCTGAACCGTAAATATCTTATGGATTTTTATCGTTCTGACGAACCCAGACTGTGGAAAGGATATTTGTTAATCGCGATTGACGGGAGCAAGGCGGAAGTTCCAAACTCAAAGGATAACAGGGAAGCATTTGGAAACAGCGGCAACCAGCATTCCGGGAAAGGGCAGGTACGGGCACTGGTAAGCGGAATGTATGATGTTTTGAATCATTTTTACCTGGATATTGAAATTGAACATATTTGCATCAGTGAAAACGAACTGGCAAAAAGAAACTTAAAACAATTAAAAAAATTTGGAATCAGGAAGCCGGTTGTCGCAGTTTTTGACCGCGGTTATCCTTCCTTAGAGTTTATTGACTTTCTGGAAACGGAAGGGATTCATTATCTGATCCGTCTTTCATCCAACGATTATATGGCAGAACGTAAACGGATGCAGTCGGCAGATGAAAAAGTCATTTTAAAACATTCATTTGCACGCCTACAAAAAATACGAAAAAAACATCCGGAACGATATGAACAGATGCAAAAGAAAGGGAGCACGCTGGTAAGAATATCAAAATCGACTCTTCCCTCCGGGAATGAACTTGCGCTGATGACAGATCTTCCGGATACAATTACCGCAGAAGAATTAGCGGATTTATATTACCAAAGATGGGAAATTGAGAAGAAATACAATACTCTAAAAAACAAAATGAAATTTGAAAGTGTAACAGGGAAAGCCACAGTATATGTGCACCAGGATTTTTGGGCGCAGGTTTTAGTATATAACATGGTTCAGGACATTCGGAACAGTGCGGACGAAGAGGCCGCAGCAGCAGGACGGGAAAACAGGAATAAATATCCCATGCATACCAATGAAAATGTAGCCATCGGTCTTTTCAAAGAGACTATGCTAAAAATCCTTTTGGAACCGGAGGAAAAGAAGCGGATCAAAAAACTTGGAGAACTACAGGAAGAAATGGAGCGCTATGTACTTCCCATAAGGGAACTACCTGGAAAAGAGCGTAGAAAAAACATCTCAAATAAATATAAAAGCAATCAAAAGAGTAGCTTTTAAAATGCCCATTCTCCGTTTAAAGGGAGATTATGGGCATTTTAAGTTGTTAAAGTATACAGAAGGAGCTCTGTGAAGATTTCTCTTCGTTTTAATCTGCCCTTTTGAAATGAGTTTTTAGCAGGATAATATAAATGTGTAATATCTAATCTTAAGTTTATGATGTTGAGTTCAACTGGTGGTTGCTAACTGATACGGGAAGAAAATATTATTTTTATACCCTTTAGGAATAGAAATAAACCTAAAGGGTATTTTCCTCTTAAGCGACATACAAGGGAGGGTTTTGTAGTTTCTATCTTAAGAGGGAAGCTTCCTGGTTGCAGTAAATACATCTATATTTTCCACTGGAGGACAATTTGAAG
>NZ_JADPEX010000032.1:0-58529 GCF_015668065.1 Ruminococcus sp. 1001713B170207_170306_F1
CTCAAGATGAGATGTCCCATTCGAAAGAAGTAAACCCCCTTGAAGACGACGAGGTAGATAGGGCAGGGGTGGAAGTGTGGTAACACATGGAGCTGACTGTTACTAATAGGGTGAGGGCTTGACCAAGAAATGAGAAAGGCGGTTGCAAAGCGGTTGCCGGACTCACGCAGAGGTAAAATGATTCCATTAGGATGTAACATGTATGTAGTTTTGAAGGTACAGTAAATGAGACGGTAACCATTTGGTTATCGTTTTTTTATTTGCTGAAACTATACTGCTGTGTTATCATGTTTATATAAAAAATATCTGTTTAGGAAGGAAGGGCATATGGGAAATCCTAATATTCCAGTAGGTATCTCTGATTTTAAAGAGATACGTGAGAATAATAACTATTATATTGATAAAAGCGGTTTCATATCTGAACTCCTAACCGATGGTGCAGCGAAAGTAACATTGATTACCAGACCGAGACGATTTGGGAAAACATTGGGTATGAGCATGCTCTACTATTTCTTTAATGTTCGAAATGAGAGTCAGAAATTATTTGAAGGGCTTGAAATTTCAAGAAATCACGAGCTTTGTGAAAAATGGTTGAATAAGTGGCCTACTATTTTTTTGACATTTAAAGATATAGATGGACTTGATTTTGCAAGTGCGTATGACCAGCTGGTATTTACCATCTCTGATTTGTATCAGAAATACAGTTTTTTGCTGGAAAGCGAAGAAATTGATGAAGAAGATCGTAAACGCTTTAAACTTCTGAAATCTGGTGAGGGAAGCAAAATTTTGGTTATCAGATCTCTTAGTCTGCTTATGCGTCTGCTCGAGAATTATTACCATAAGCAGATGATTTTGCTTATAGATGAATATGACGTTCCTATAGCAAAAGCCAGCAGCAAAGGATATTACCAGCAAATGCTGGAAATTATCAGAGGTATGATGAGTACTGCATTAAAAGATAATACTTCATTGAAATTTGCTGTTATCACAGGCTGTCTGCAGATTGCAAAAGAGAGCATTTTTACAGGGACAAATAACTTTGTTACAGATACGATTGCAAATACCGGATTCAATGAATATTTCGGATTTACCCAGCAGGAGGTCAACAAAATCCTGGAAGATACAGGGACAGTGCAGTATGCAAAGCAGATGAAGGAATGGTACGATGGATATCATATGGGAGAAATTGATGTGTACTGCCCGTGGGATGTTATGAATTATTTGCGGGAACTTCAGAGAAATCCCAAAGCGCAGCCAGTCAGTTATTGGAAAAATACCAGTGACAACGCAATTATCCGCTCTTTCATCGATTTTGCAGGCAATAGCATTACGGACAAAATGGAAACATTGCTTTCTGGTGGATATATTCTTCAGGATATTGATGAGAACCTGACTTATGATTATTTGCATTCATCCGAAAGTAATCTTTGGAGTATTCTTTACATGACTGGTTATCTGACAGAAGCGCGGATTTCAGAAGGGAAAACTGCATTTTCACCGGATACCAAAGCATTAAAGATACCAAATGCAGAAATAAGAGAAATTTTTGAAACTACGGTAATGAAATGGTTTGCTGACAGTGTGAAAAAATGGAATCGAACAGCGATTTTTCAGGCTCTCTGGAATCAAAAACCAGAAATTATAACCAGAGAAATGAATCTATTGCTGTGGAATACCATCAGTTATCATGATTATAAAGAAGACTTCTATCATGCGTTTCTCACAGGCATTTTTATGGGAACTGGTGAACAGATTGAATCGAACAAAGAGCATGGATTGGGAAGACCAGATCTTGTAATTATTGATAAAGCCAATGGAAAGGTAGCGATTTTCGAAGTAAAATATTCGCAAAGCATGAAACAGTTAAATAAAGATTGTGATAAAGCACTGGCGCAGATGAAAGAGAGAAAGTATGCAGAGGATTATAAGGACAGGTATAAAGATATCTTTTGTTATGGAATCTCATTTTATAAAAAGGAATGTCTGGTGAAAATGCTGGAGTCTTAGAACCTGTTTAAACACGCTCTGGAAAAGGTGAGGAAGCATTCCCTCACCTTTTTCCAAGTTCCCAGAAAGCCACAGCACTTGCGGCAGCTACATTCAGGGAATCCACTTCATGGGACATGGGGATTTTTACGGTGTAATCGCAGCCGGTGATGGTTGCATCCACCAGTCCGTCTCCTTCAGCTCCAAGGATAATCGCCAGTTTTTCTTCGGCTTGAAGGGCTGGGGCGTCAATGCTGATGGAATCGTTCCGAAGAGCCATTGCTACAGTTTTAAATCCGAGAGAGCGAAGCTGCTCCATTCCAGCTTCCGGCCAGGACACTTTTTTATGAAAATAAGTCCATGGAATCTGAAAAACAGTACCCATACTTACCCGGGTGGCTCTGCGGTAAAGAGGATCACAACAGCCTGGGGTGAGAAGAACCGCATCCATATGAAGCGCGGCAGCTGAACGAAAAATGGCTCCGATATTGGTTGGGTTCACTACATTTTCCAGAATGGCGATACGGCGGGCATTTTTGCAGATATCTTCCACAGAGGGAAGGTCCCGGCGAGTCATGGCACAAAGCATTCCACGGGTAAGTGCAAAGCCTGTAAGCTTTACAAGTACCTCATAATCTGCTGTATAAACCGGAATTCCCGGGAACTTTTGTAACAATTCTTTTCCTTCTTTTTCCAGATCCTTGTGTTGAACTAAAAAAGAAACCGGCTGATATCCGGCATTGGCCGCGCGTTGGATTACCTTTGGGCTTTCTGCGATAAAAAGTCCTGGTTTGGGCTCATAGAATCGTAGAAGCTGCACCTCCGGGATTCTGGCGTAAACATCCAGCTCCGGGGCAGTGAAATCTGTTATCTCAATTCGGTTACTCATTTCGTTTTCTCCTGTTTTTCAAGTGCTTTTTAAATGATACTTGTTTGATAAAGCATTTTATTATCAGCATTATTATAAGGGAAAGACAGGAAAATTGCGATTCTTTTTTCAGCATATTTCTGCAATCGACACGCCTCGCTTGGCGGTATATTTTGTCAAACACGCTCTAGCCCGGGAAAGGAAACGATATGAGAAAAATTAGAATTTTAGGGACTGCTGTTATTACTCGCCAATTGATGGGGAAAAGGATGTCACGTTTAAAATCATCCAGAATGATCAGGCAGTTGAAACTCTTGACAGCCTTATGACGACACAGCAGTTCCGGTAATTTATGAGGGAACATCAGAGAGTGAGAAAAAGTTCACATTGCGAACCAGCTTATCAGTTCGCGCAGCGGCTCATGCGCAGACGATAACTATTTCCGGAATACTGGATTATCTGCGAATAAAAAGGTAATTTCCTATTGAAATAATAGGAATTAGAAGGTATAATCTTCTGTAGAGTGATTTTGCATTTGCAGAATCACAGAGCAGGAGGAATGAAGATGAGAATATCCACTAAGGGTAGATATGCAATAAAGTTAATGCTTGATCTGGCTACCAATGACAATGGAGAGCCGATCCGGCTGAAAGATGTAGCACGTAGACAGGAAATTTCCGAGAAATATCTGGAGCAGATCATTTCCGTGCTGAACAAGGCCGGATATGTGAAGAGTGTCAGAGGACCACAGGGCGGCTATTTACTGCAACGCAGACCAGAGGAGTACACCGTGGGCATGATCCTCAGACTTACCGAGGGCTGCCTGTCACCGGTAGACTGTGTAGCACCGGATGGAGCCGGCTGTGAGAAAGGGGATGCTTGTGTTACCCGTATTCTCTGGAAGAAGATTGATGATGCCATCAATGAGGTGGTAGATAATATTACACTGGGAGATCTTCTGGACTGGCAGGCTGCAAGTGCAGATGATTATGTGATCTAAAGGTTACTGTGCACTGGTAACATTCCGCGAGGTGTTTTTTGTGAACAAAGTTCACAGAAAACCCGAGAGTTGCGGCGCGAAATCATGCAAAGCATGATTTCTGTGCATCGCGAAGCGTGTTACTGTGAACGGAGTGAACAGTAACAACTAATCGCTTACTCCTGCTGCTATTTTTATAGCTGCATATGATAAAAATCATCTCGCTTCCGGTTTGGGCTGAGCAGGGACTTCTGCGTCAGTGCACTTGGAATTCTGCGCCTGGAAGGTGATAGTCACTTTGAATAAATCCCCATCCAGGTAAAGCTGGAATTTGCCGCCCTGGAGCTCAGTAAGACTTTTGGCAATGCTAAGTCCAAGCCCGCTTCCCTCGGTGCCACGGGCTACGTCACCGCGGACGAAACGCTCGGTAAGTTCCTCGGCAGCGAAATTTAACGGCTGGGCGGAAATATTTTTCAGGGTGAAAACCACCTGACCGTGGGCGTTCATTACTTCCGCGTAAACCCGGGTGTCTTCCATGGCATATTTTGTTACATTTCCGAAAATATTTTCCAAAACACGCCACAGCCGCTGGCCATCCGCATAGATTACAGAAGGCTCATCTGGAAAATGTACTATCATGGTAAGATGGTGTTCTTCGAAACGCTCCTCGAACTCTCCGATTACCTGATGGAGCATTTCTACGAAATCAAGATTATTCATGTTCAGTGTCAGATTTCCGGTGCTGGCCTTGGAGGCTTCTACCACATCCTCTGTGAGTACTTTCAGCCGGGCTGCCTTGGCTTCCAGAATATCCAGATATTCCAGAACCTTAGGATCTGTAAAATTCTCACGTTTCAGAAGATCAATGTAGCTGATAATGGAAGTCAGCGGGGTCTTCAGATCGTGGGAAACGTTGGTGATCAGCTCGGTTTTCATTCGCTCATTTTTCACACTGTTTTCTACAGCTGCGTCAAGACCGCTTCCAATGTTATTAATATATTCTGCAATATGTTTATCATCGCCCCAAAGCCGTTCCAGAGGAATTTTATATTGCAGGTTTCCATTGGAAATTTCTCTCAGTCCTTTTATGATCTGTTCTCTGCTGCAGGCTTTTGTAATAACATATAGCAGTATCAAAAGATCAGCCAGACAGCTGAAGAAAAAGAACAGCTGCATGCTGCCAAGTAAGGGACCGCAGATTATATATTTGATGAAAAGAAAGCAAAGAAAAGCGAAGGTTGCTTTCAGTCTGGCAGCAGTGTTTCTGGAGTAGAGATCAGCAAGGGCGTGAAGCTTGTGACTGGCTGAATGAATCAGTCTGGAGGTTAGGACAAGAAGACGGCGCAGGATGCTGTTTTTCCAGAGCTGCTTTGCCTTGATCCGCCGTACCAGGCTAAGGTAGCCAATCTGGAACCAGAATAAAGTGTAAAGCCCCAGAATCATAAGCTTCAGCAACAGACTCACATCAAGGAGCGATGTGGCACGCAGTCTGCCAATCTGATAGTCTGCAAAGGACAGGCATTGTAAAAAGCGTACCAGGACAGGAAACCATGCAAGCAGAATCAGTCCTGCAGAAAGCTCGGTTGGCCAGCGGTCAAAAAAGCAAAGGTGCAGCTTTTGGTCACTGTTTTTTCTTCCGGCAATTGCTGTTAGCCATACAAACGCAGCCAGGAAAAGAAAGCTGCACAGCAGGAAGAAAAGAAATACCGGCTTCTGATAGCTGGAATAGTTTTCAAAAAATGTTTTGTCGGCAAAAAAGGTATCGGAAACAGGAAATGTCTGATCCACATAGGCTGCAAAGATGAAATTGCTGTTCACTGCTGGCAGCAGGGAGTTTGCCACCTCCTTCCAGGAGTCGCAGGTAACATTGTTTCCGGGGAAAGTATTGTATTTCCTGAGCCCTGCCAGGTTGCTGGTAAATCCATCTGGTTGATATTGGATAAGAACATAGGAAATACTATTTATAGATTTTAAAAGATCTGTCAGTTTTGTGCAATAATCGATGGTGCCTCCCATATTGTCAGCTGTAGGCTTTTCTATGGCTGAATCAGCGTGTGTTACACTGCGTTCCAAGGTATAGCCCAGCTGGGCTTCCAGCTCGCTGTCATTGGAAATAACCTGTCCGTCATCCTCGTTAATGTAAATGTAACTCATGTTGGAGTGACCCTTGGAATAATTTTTCAGAATCTGCTCCTGCTGAATATAAAAGTCAGTTCTGGAAAGAAGGCTGTAAAGAGATTCGAAAGCCTCATCAATGCGGTCGTTCCATTTGGCATTGGAATTTAGAACATCCAGAATGCTGTCTGCGCCTTGGGGCGGATAAGCCTCTGTTGGTTCATAATATCCATCATAGAGGGAGATGGAATCATAGAGCACTTTGCCGTCCCCGGATGTGATCTGAATGCCGGAAAGATCATCCATTACACCATATTGCATGTCGTATTTGATGTCTTCGATAAGCTGTTTGAGATTTTCATCGTAGGATGCTATTTCAGTTGCAGAGTCACTGAATCCGTAATACTCCATATCCACAGAAAAATCCAGTTCTCCACTGTCAATTTTTTCCAGAAAATCCTGAACATAATAATAATGCCGGGAAAGTGACTCGCCGGCAGAAGAAGCCTGGTGGCAGATCACAATGGGATTTCCACTGGAGGTATCAAAATCCTGCGCCCATTTTTCCAGGTCTGAAACTGAATAGGCCAGACCGGAGGTGTTTTGAAAAGAGATTTCTTCATCGTTGGCAATTTCATTAAGATCAACTACTTGGGATGCAGATGTCTGAATTAAAGAAGCGTGAGCCTCAGATGAGGCATTTTTGTCAGATGACTGGGAAGCTTCATTTTGGGCAAGGCCTTTCCAGGATACGTTAGTATAGGGAAATGTACCAGAAATTCCGTACATCACGTCATAGGCTGCGTCGTAGAGGGTATTGGCAAATGCCGTGGAATCCAGATAATCTTTCCCGGAATCAGAAAGCCTCAGACCATGTGCCAAAGAGGTAATTAAAAATAAACCTGAGAAGATTACAGCTCCCAGAAAAATATATTGAAATAGGAGCAAAAGCCCTTTGATACCAGGGCTGCGGTGCCATTTTTTCTTTTCCATATGATTAATCCCTTTCTTGATAATGTGCTGCTTATCGTATTGGTAACGCCATTTGGCATATTCAATAGCGAATCTTTCAAATACTTTTAATCAAAGCTTTTCAATTTTATATCCAAGTCCCCAGACAACTTTTAAATACCTGGGCTCCTTGGGATTGATCTCAATCTTTTCCCGGATATGCCGGATATGCACGGCAATTGTGTTATCTGCCGCAATTGCTTCTTCATTCCAGATATTTTCATAAATTTGATTGATGGAAAATACCCGGCCCTGATTCTTTATGAGAAGAAGCAGAATATTATATTCAATTGGCGTAAGCCTCAGGGTTTCGCCATCCACCTGAACTTCTTTCTGATCGTCATTCACCGTCAGCCCGCCGATTGTATAAATATGCTGACTTTCACAGGAAACCGCTGCACCCAGCTGGGTATATCTTCGAAGCTGGGAACGAACCCTGGCAATCAGCTCTAAAGGACTAAAGGGCTTGGTTACGTAATCGTCAGCTCCAACATTCAATCCAAGAATTTTATCTGCATCCTCGGACTTTGCTGAAAGAATAATAATAGGAAGAGAATGTTCCTCCCTGATTTTCAAAGTTGCCCTGATGCCATCCAGCTTCGGCATCATTACGTCGATGATCAACAGATCTACCTCATTTTTCTGTAAAACCAAAAGTGCCTGTTGTCCATCGTAAGCCTTTAGAATCTGGTGACCTTCCTGTTCCAGATAAATGCTGATGGCTTCTACAATATCTTTATCATCATCACATACAAGAATTGTTGCCATTTTCTTTTTCACCTCCCCTGTAATATATAAGGTATCAGACAAAATTTAAGATGAAAGGGGTAAAATCTTAAGATATTCTTATGAAAATATTGTACGTAAGCTTATGGATACACTGCACCGTATAAAAACGTACTTGTCCGATAAATATGAGTGTAAAAGAAAGCCACGCTAAATGCAACAATATTGTCGGCTTTTGTCAGCTTTTAGCTGCTCCACTCTTTTTTGAAAGTGAGCAATAGGGTCATCATACTGTTTTTCCAATTCATTCAGCCAGCCAATAGATTCTATTGTTTTCTGGCGGGAGCATTTCTTAGCTTTATTGTAATATGTGTCATTATGCCTAAAAAAAAACAGAAAAACTTTCGCGAGTTGACATGTTGCGTATTGAAAAGGAATAGCTTATAATATTTTTAATAGTTTTAATCGTTGGATTTACATTCAGAAATGGAAAAGGACGCGTATGAGACAGGAGAAGAGAACTGAGACAATTACATACATAGTAGATGAGTCATATCGAATTCAGTATATGAGTAAAGCACTGGCGAAACAGTTTTCAGATTTTGAGCCTGGCGAGATCTGTTATGAGAAGTTTCGGGGAAGAGAGAAGCCCTGTCGTAATTGCCCGTTGGCACATCCGAACCGGAAGACCGATTTATTTTATAATGAAGATCAGGGGAAATGGCTGAAAATCAATGCCGGAGAGGTCGAGTGGCCGGGAGCAAGGAACTGTCATGTGATTTTGGCAAAGGATATTTACGAGGAAGATATGGATAATCTTTGCCGTTTTGTAAATATGAAGAAGGAGATTCTGGAACGGAGAAACCCGGGCAAGACTGAGAAGAATAAGCTTACAGGTTTATTTGCCAGAAATCCTTTTTTTACACAGACAGAAACTTTTCTCAGAGTAAATGAAACTGCGGCAGGGAAATACTGTCTGGTAGCCATTGATATTGAACATTTTAAGCTTTTTAACGAATGGTATGGTCAGGTGGCAGGTGACAAGCTTCTGAGAGAAATCGGGGCGCATCTTAATAAAATGCGTCAGGAATTTGGCGGGATTGCCGGATATATGGGTGGGGATGACTTTGTAATTGTTCTTCCAAATGATGAAAAAGTCCTCGAAAATCTGAAATGCCGTATTACCGGATTTGTGCGTGCATACGGTGGACATACCGGATTCCTTCCTGCTTTTGGTTTTTATGTAATTGATGATATCAGTCTCAGTGCTTCACAGATGTATGACCGGGCAATTCTTGCGCAGGAGACAGTAAAGGGAAATTATGCTGTACGCTGTGCTTATTACAGCTCAGATATGAAGACACGCCTGGAGAATAATCATGTGCTCCTTGCTGAAGTGCAGGCCGGTCTGGAAAGAGATGAGTTTATCTACTATCTTCAGCCGAAATGTAATCTGAACACAGGTAAGATCGTCGGACTGGAATCTCTGGTGCGCTGGAAGCATCCTGAGAAGGGAATTGTGGCACCTGGATATTTTATTCCGGTTATGGAGAGTAACGGACTGATCACAGAACTGGACATGAAGGTGTGGGAGCAGGTTTGCCAGACGCTGCAGGACTGGATAAAAAGCGGACACAAGGTAATTCCTATTTCTGTCAATGTATCCAGTGTGGATATTTATGCAATTGATGTAGTAGAGCATTTTAAAAATCTGGTTCGCAAATATGGGCTTCCGCCGGAATATGTAGAGCTGGAGATTACAGAAAGTGCTTATGTAGAAGAATATAAGGTGATCACCGGTGTGGCAGAGGCACTGCGAAATGCAGGCTTTACCGTTCTGATGGATGATTTTGGAAGCGGATATTCTTCTTTGAATATGCTGAAGGATGTAAATGTAGACGTTCTGAAGATTGACATGAAGTTTCTGAAAATGGATGAGAATACCATGGACAAGGGAATGGGAATTCTTGAGGCTGTTACCAGAATGGCAAATATTATGGGACTTCGCATGATTGCAGAGGGAGTTGAGACGGAAGACCAGATCAACTATCTGCTGAATATGGGCTGTATTTATGGTCAGGGCTATTTCTTCTACAAGCCTCTTCCAGTCGAAGAAATAAAAATACTTCTCAATGACGAGAATAATGTGGATTACCGGGGGATTCAGGCACGAAAAATTGAGCATGTGCGTTTCAAGGATCTGTTTCAGTCTGAGCTGGCAAGTGACAGCATACTGAATAATATTCTTGGGCCAATTGCCATTTATGATGTATATTGTGACAATGTGGAATTGCTGCAGGTAAATGATAAATACTGTCTGCTGGTTGGACAGGATCCTGTGGATCTGGCAGAGAATGTTCAGGTCATGGAGGCAATACACCCGGAAGACAGGAAAAAAATGCAGAATATTTTCCAGCGGTCTTTCCAGAGACTGGCTGAAGGTGCAGAGGGAACTGTGCGCCGCAGAAGAGAAGACGGTCAGTATATATGGATAAATATCAAAGCATTTTTCCTGAGAGAACAGGATGGACATAAGATGTTTTATGGAGCTGTCCGGGACGTATCCGAAGAAATGAATCAGTTCCAGAAATTGATGATTTATCAAAACAAGGGAAATTAATGTAAATGCAAGGGCGCGTTGTCCTTGCATTTTAAATTGGTTTGTGGCATAATCTGTGATAATAACTTAACAAGCTGGAAACATAGCCGATTAGGCTTTTGTCCGGTTTCATTTCAAGATGACAGGTGAGAAAATGTCTGGTTTTACGAAAGAAATTATTATCAGGACTTTGTTTGAACTGCTTAATGAGAAACCTCTTGCGAAAATTACAGTGAAGGATATTGTGGAGCGCTGCGGTGTGAACCGGAATACTTTCTATTATCATTTCCGCGATATTTCTGATGTTGTGGAATCAGCTCTTCTTCGGGAAGTAGACAACGCTTTTGAACATCCGGTGGAAGTGGATTCTATGCTGGAATGCCTTGAGGTACTGGTGAAGCTGATCGGAGAGAACAAGAAGGCCATGCTCCATATTTACTGTTCCGTGCAGAGAGAAACGTTTACCAGTGCACTGGATAAAATGTGCCAGTATGTTATAAAGCAGTATATCGTACATAATTTTAAAGAAGAAATTATGGAAAAAGAAGATATGAAGGTGCTCATGCATTTTTATAAATGTGTAATGATCGGAGTGATTCTGGACTGGATGGATCACAGGATGTCTTATGATCTGACAGAATATGCAGAGAAGCTGCGTGAACTCTATGAAAATACTTTTGAGAAAACATTGGAAAAGGCGGCAGGAACCAAACCTGTTTATCTGAAAATCGTATAGGGAATTTGTAAATCTGCTTTTTTCCTCGGAAAATGGAAATGCGGTAAGCTTTTAGGCAAATATGGGATTGTGTCTGAATTTCAGACACAGTCCTTTTTTTGTCCGTTCCTTTTTGAAATTTATCTTACTATAATAAATCCATGAAAAGCAGAAAGGAGAATCAGAATGAATTCGTCAGGAACTTTGAAAATAGCACGAAATGGATATATAGTGATAGCAGTTGTTTTCTGTGCTTTGGGAATTTTTTTGATGGCTGTTCCGGAAAAAGCCGTGAAAATAATTTGTGTTCTTGCAGGAATTCTGTTTATTGCAGATGGAATTATAAAAATAATCGGATATTTTTCCAGAGATTTTTACTGTCTGGCTTTTCAATTTGACCTTGGCTTTGGAATTCTCATGATTGCAGTTGGAATTCTGATTCTGGTGAGAAGGGAAGCCATACTAAGACTGATTTTCGTGATTTTCGGTCTTGTGATTCTGACCGATGCATTGCTTCGGATCCAAATGTCAGTGGAAGCGAAAAAATTCGGTTTGAAGCTCTGGTGGGCAGTTTTGCTTATTGCAGTAGCAACCGGAATATTTGGAATGCTTCTTCTTGTTGATCCGGCAGGAGGTGCAAAGCTGACTGTGATTTTTACAGGCGTGGCATTTCTGCTGGAGGGAATACTGAAGCTTTGCGTGGTAGTATACACTGTGAAAATCCGTGAGAATGAAAATGTAGTCTGGGAAGATGAATTCAGAGAAATTTAAAGGAGGAGCATTATGAAACTGATTGATAAAGCAAAACAGGCCGCTATGGAAGGTGCTGTAACAAAAGCATTAGAATATCTGGAAAAGGATCCGGAGACAAACATTCCGAAGCTGATGGAGCTGGTAGATAAATTCACTCCGCAGGACTGGTATAAAGGTCAGAGAGATGCCATTCGTAATGCAATCCAGGACACAGACAGCAACTGGTATAAGCTGATCATGAACCTGTATCAGCTGGATCCAGGTGTTCGAAAAGTATTTTTCCAGAACTTTATTGTAAATGCCAGCTTAAAGGGAAGTGCAAGACAGGAAGAGGTTGCTGCACAGAACAATTGCAATGTTCCGTGGGCAATCCTTCTGGATCCTACAAGTGCCTGTAATCTGCATTGCACAGGATGCTGGGCAGCAGAGTATGGTCACAAGCTGAACCTGGATCTGGAGACCATTGACTCCATTATCAGACAGGGTAAAGAGCTTGGTGTTTACATGTATATTTATACCGGTGGTGAACCTACTGTACGTAAGAAGGATCTTATTAAACTTTGTGAGATGCATCCGGATTGTGAGTTCCTTTCCTTCTCAAACGGGACACTTTTCGATGAGGAATTCTGTGATGAAATCTTAAGAGTAAAGAACTTCGTTCCGGCATTCAGTCTGGAAGGTTCCGAGGAGGCCAACGACGGACGCCGTGGAGAGGGAATCTATCAGAAGGTTATGCATGCAATGAAACTGTTGAAGGACAGAGGTCTTCCATTTGGAGTTTCCACCTGCTATACAGGCATGAACGTAGACAGTGTAAGCAGTGAGGAATATTTTGACAAGCTGATTGACTGTGGTGCATTATTTGCATGGTTCTTCCATTACATGCCAGTTGGAAATGATGCTTCACCGGAGCTTCTTCTTACACCGGACCAGCGAGAAGAAATGTATCATGCAATTCGTAAATTCAGAAGCACAAAAGCAATCTTTACGCTGGATTTCCAGAATGATGCTGAATTTGTACATGGATGTATTGCAGGTGGAAGACATTATCTGCATATTAATGCAAATGGTGATGTGGAGCCTTGTGTATTCATCCATTATTCAAACTGCAATATCAAAGATACTTCTCTTCTGGACGCACTGAAGAGCCCGATTTTCCAGGCTTATCATGATAACCAGCCTTTCAACGAGAACATGCTTCGTCCATGTCCAATGCTGGAGAATCCGGAGATCCTGCGTAAATTAGTTGCAGAGACCGGCGCGAAATCCACTGATCTTCAGTCACCGGAGAGTGCAGAGCATCTTTGCGGCAAATGTGATAAATATGCAGCCTGCTGGAAAGAGAGAGCAGATCAGCTGTGGGATGAGAGACAGAAGGAAAAGGCAGAAAAAGCCAGATGCTGATAGTTTGCTGCAGGAATATGCAGAAAGAATGATTTCATAATAAAGTCTGAGTATAGTATGTCGCTTGAAACGGCATCTGTACTCAGACTTTTTTGTGCATGAGGAGAAAAAAACAGAGGACTAATAATTGTATGCACCCTCATAAGCATTGCAGCGCTCCTTGCGCTTCGACTGATTTTCGCAGCTGCTGCACCTGTCGCAGAATTCCTGTTCATAGCAGGTGGAACAGACGCAACCCTTGCAGGCGTTGCGGTCGTAGGCGGAGGTACAGGTGTAAGGAAGTTTATTATCGGTAGTCTTTTCTGACATTTGAATCACGCTCCTTTTTAATGTGATTATAGTGCGAAAAAATATGTGGTTCAATGGGAAAAATCCGAAAAAAGTGAGGCGGATTTTTGGGCACTTTTTCAGGGAAGAAGATGAACAAAATTGACGTGGGTACAGTTTTCTGCTATCATAAATTTGTTGTTTGATATTAGGCGAAATGAAAGTCAGTTACATTGCGTTTGTGGCGATTCCCAGGGGTTGTCCGCATTCGTGCTATAAATGATTCATGATTTTACTTATACAGATATGATTCATGGATGACATTTAGGACTTTTGTGCGAAATAATAGAAAATGAGGTAAAAATAAAATGTGGATAGCAAATGGCTGGAAAGAATACGAAGTAATTGATACTTCCTGCGGCGAGAAACTGGAGAGATGGGGGAAATATCTCCTTGTCCGTCCGGATCCGCAGGTAATCTGGGATACACCGAAGACAGAGCCAGGATGGCGCAAGATGAACGCACACTATCACCGCAGCTCCAAGGGAGGCGGTGAATGGGAGTTCTTTGATCTGCCCCAGCAGTGGGATCTTCATTACAAGGAGCTTACGTTCCATCTGAAACCATTCAGCTTCAAGCACACCGGTCTTTTCCCGGAGCAGGCAGCAAACTGGGACTGGTTTGGAGACAAGATCCGTAAGGCTGACAGACCGATCAAGGTGCTGAACCTGTTCGCTTATACAGGTGGTGCAACTCTTGCGGCAGCAGCCGCAGGTGCATCCGTTACACACGTAGATGCCTCTAAGGGAATGGTTACCTGGGCGAAAGAGAATGCGGCAGCAAGTGGTCTTGCTGATGCACCAATCCGCTGGCTGGTAGATGACTGTGTGAAGTTTGTAGAGCGTGAAATCCGCCGGGGGAATCACTATGACGCAATTATCATGGATCCTCCGTCCTATGGAAGAGGACCAAAAGGCGAGATCTGGAAAATTGAGGATGCCATTCATCCCCTGGTGAAGCTTTGCACAAAGATTCTCAGCGATGATCCCCTGTTTTTCCTGATCAATTCCTACACCACCGGACTTGCCCCGGCTGTACTTACTTATATGCTGGCAACAGAGATGAAGAAGTATAAGGGACATGTAGATTCCCAGGAAATTGGTCTTCCGGTGAAGTCAAATGGGCTGGTATTGCCATGCGGTGCTTCTGGAAGATGGGAAGCGGTTTAAGTTACTGTTCACTGGTAACATTCCGCGAAGTGTTTTTTGTGAACAAAGTTCACAGAAAACCCGAGAGTTGCGGCGCGAAATCATGCAAAGCATGATTTCTGTGCATCGCGAAGCGTGTTACTGTGAACGAAGTGAACAGTAACCGGTTTAAGAGGGATTTTATATAAAATAGAGCCAAACACTTGACAACCGACAATTTAGCATACTAAAATGGAAAAGATATACGAGGAGGATACACCAAACAGGCAATTGCCGAAGGAGGAATTTATGAAAAAATATACCGAAATGAATCATGAAGAGCTTCTGGCACTGAAAAAAGAGCTGGACAAAGAATTTGAAGAGATCAAGGCACAGGGACTTGCCCTTGATATGTCAAGAGGAAAGCCAAGCAATGCACAGCTGGAACTTTCTATGGAAATGATGGACGTCCTGAAGGGCAATTCAGATCTGAAATGCGAGACCGGAGTAGATTGCCGTAACTACGGTGTGATCGATGGTATTCCGGAAGCCAAGCGTCTTCTTGGAGAAATGTCTGAGGTAGATCCGGAACACATTATCATATATGGAAATTCAAGCCTGAACGTTATGTTCGACAGTATCGCACGTTCCATGACTCAGGGTGTAATGGGAAATACTCCATGGTGCAAGCTTGACAAGGTGAAATTCCTCTGTCCGGTACCAGGTTATGACCGTCACTTCAAGATCACCGAATTTTTCGGAATCGAGATGATCAATGTTCCGATGACTCCACAGGGACCGGATATGGACATGGTAGAGAAGCTGGTAAGTGAAGATGCAGCAATCAAGGGAATCTGGTGTGTTCCGAAATACTCCAACCCACAGGGTTACACTTACTCCAAAGAAACCGTAGAGCGTTTTGCAAGACTGAAACCGGCAGCACCGGACTTCCGTATTTACTGGGATAATGCATACAGCATTCATCATCTCTATGATGATAATCAGGATTTCCTGGTTGAAATTCTTGGTGAGTGTGCAAAAGCTGGTAACCCTGATCTTGTTTATAAATTTACATCCACTTCCAAGGTAAGCTTCCCAGGATCTGGAATCGCTGCCGTTGCAGCTTCCAAGGCAAACCTGGATGATTTCCGCAAATATATGCAGGTTCAGACCATCGGTCATGATAAACTGAACCAGCTCCGTCACGTAAGATTTTTCAAGGATCTTGACGGACTTCACGCCCACATGAGAAAACACGCAGATATCCTCCGCCCGAAATTCGAGCTGGTTCTGGATACGCTTGACAAAGAACTTTCCGGACTTGGAATCGGTGAGTGGACAAAGCCACACGGCGGATATTTCATCTCTTTTGATTCCCTGGATGGCTGTGCAAAGGCAATTGTAGCCAGAGCAAAAGAGGCTGGTGTTATCCTTACTGGCGCAGGTGCTACTTATCCATACGGCAAGGATCCGAAAGACTCCAACATCCGTATTGCACCATCCTTCCCTACACTTGAGGATCTTGGCAAAGCAGCACAGGTATTCGTACTTTGTGTGAAACTTGTCAGTGTAGAAAAACTTCTCGGCTAAAAGCGTGTTGCTGTGAACGGTAACCTTTCCGTAAAAGGTGAGCCGCTATTTTCAAACAGGCTCTGAAATCGGAAATTTGCGCATAGAATGTAACCATGCCAGATCAGGAAAAGTACCTGATCTGGCATATAAAAAGAGGCAGAGTAATCTACTGTTATCTGTGAACAGTAATCATCTGCTTTTTATTGTCTTTACCCGTCTGCATTTGGAAGATAGAAATAAATGCCGACTATGGAGTTTATTTCCTACATAAGGTTAAACAGAAGATGTGGTCGTGTAAAGGCAATAAGAATTCATCATAAGCAGGGAGGAATTTATGGCAAAAAATAAGGAAAAAGCAGGCGCAGGAAGAACGATTGTTATTTTACTTGTGGTTTTGCTGCTGCTTCTTACAGCAGGAGCCTATGGATATGGCGTGTACTACTTTTCCAGTCATTTTCTTCCAGGATCTATGGTAAATGGCTTTAATTGTTCCTATATGGCTTCAGAAGATACCGAGGACCTTCTGAACCAGCGTGTAGGCGCTTATGTTCTTGCTGTGGAGACCATGAAAAACGGTCAGGAAGCAATTTCTGCCCAGGATGTGGGGCTTTCCTATGTGTCTACTGGAATTGTGAAGCAGTTGATCAAAGATCAGGACCGTTTTACCTGGTTTCTTGCTTTTAACCAGGATAAGAATTATGATATTTCAGAATCCCTCAGCTATAATGTGGAGTTCATGGGGCAGGCTGTTGAGAATCTGAAATGCATGCAGCCAGAGAATGTAGTCCAGCCTGTGGATGCCCAGATCCAGGATACCGGAGATACTTTTGAAATCATTCCGGAAGTAATGGGAAATGCTCTGGATCGCACTAAGACGGAGGAAGTGATTTCCGCAGCCATGCTCCGGGGAAAAACTTCTGTAAATCTGGAGAACGAGAGCTGCTACCGGAAGCCTTCGGTATACAGCACAGATGAACAGCTGAAAGCCAATTGTGAAAAAATGAACCAGCTTGTCAAGGTGATCATAACTTATGACTTTGCTGATCGTACTGAGACTGTGGACCGTACCTTGATCAAGAACTGGTTCGGTTATGATGAGGATGGCAATGTGATACTGGATGAAAATCTGGTGCGGCAGTATGTGGCAGACCTTGGGCTGAAATATGATACTATGGGACAGACCAGGACATTTCTGACTTACGATAATCGCCAGGTGGAAATTAAAGGCGGCGATTACGGCTGGGTGATCGATCAGGACGAAGAAGTAAAAGCGCTGATCGCTGCTATCGAAAGCGGTGTTACCCAGGTTCGTGAGCCTGTTTATCTGTATTCAGGCTATAGTCGCGGAACCAATGATATTGGTTCCACCTACTTAGAGATAGATCTGACAAACCAGCGTCTTGTTTTTTACCAGAAGGGAACTCCGATCGTGGACACACCTATTGTAAGCGGAAATCCGGATATTGAAGGCTGTGGCACTCCTACAGGCTGTTATGCACTGGATGCCAAGGAATCTCCGGCTGTGCTTACAGGAGAGGATTATGAGGCAAATGTGACCTATTGGATGCCTTTTGCAGGAAATGTGGGAATTCACGACGCTTCCTGGCGGTCTGAGTTTGGAGGAAATCTTTATCTGTGGGAAGGCTCCCATGGATGTGTAAATGTTCCATATGACAAGGCGGCCGAGATTTATGCAAATATTGAGGTTGGTATGCCGGTGGTTGTGTATGAGTAACTATTCAGTAGAGAATATTCCGCGAGGTGTTTTGGGAAAACTAGAGTCTGTTTGAAAAATCATTTCCGCAATCTGCACGCCCCACGGAAATTCAGCGCGAAATCATGCGAATGCATGATTCCTGTGCATGGCAAAGCGTGTAACTGTGAAGGAACTGAACAGTTACGTTTACGAACAAAAAAGGAGATATAAGATTATGAAGATAGTAGTTTTGGCTGGAGGAACCAGTACGGAGAGAGAGATTTCCATTGTATCCGGTACCGGAATCTGCGGTGCACTGCGCCAGAAAGGTCATGAGGCAATACTTGTAGATATTTTCTGTGGAGTTGAGAATGTAGACTGGGAGAATCCTTTCCCGGCTGAATATGATGTGGAAAAAGCAGCAGAGTATATGAGCAGCTTCAATCCGCAGATCAAGGAGATGGAGAAAAAACGCAGAAGCTTTTTCGGACCAAATGTTCTGGAACTTTGTGAAAAATGTGACATTGTGTTCCTTGGACTTCACGGCGCAAATGGTGAGGATGGAAAGGTGCAGGCTACCTTTGACCTGCTGGGAATCCGTTACACAGGAACCGGTTATCTCAGCAGTGCCATGGCTATGGATAAGCGTATCACCAAGGAAGTTTTCCTGATGAACCATGTTCCTACCCCAGGCGGATTTACCATGACAAGAGACAATCTGGAGAAAGACATTGCTAAGCATGGACTGGAATTCCCGGTAGTTGTAAAAACAAGCTGCGGCGGTTCCAGCGTAGGTGTTTATATTGTAAATGATCAGAAAGAATACGAAGAGGCTCTTACAGATGCATGCCAGTATGGCGCGGATATTGTTGTGGAGGAGTATATCAAAGGCCGTGAATTTTCTGTTGCAGTTGTGGATGACAAGGCGTATCCGATCATCGAGATTGCTCCGATCCAGGGATTCTATGACTACAAGAACAAATATCAGGCTGGCTCTACTGTAGAGACCTGCCCGGCTGAGATTTCTCCGGAGCTCACAGCAAAAATGCAGGAGAATGCAGTGAAGGCAGCGAAAGCACTGGGACTTACTGGCTACAGCCGTCTGGATTTCATGATGAAAGAGAACGGAGATATGTACTGTCTGGAAGCAAATACCCTTCCGGGAATGACTCCTACCAGTCTGATTCCTCAGGAGGCGAAGGTACTGGGAATGGATTATCCGACGCTTTGCGAGGAACTGATCCGGATTTCTTTAAAGAAGTACGAATAATATACCGAATGTTTATATTAAATATAAAAAGGATTAAATAAAATGAAAAATCTTACCCTGGAAAACCTGACCAAGGTCTGCGGCGGTGTTTATTCCGGACCGTCTGACAAGCTGGAGCAGGAGGTTTCCTCTATTACAACAGACAGCCGGAAAGCAGAAGCCGGAACCTTATTTGTTCCCATCGTAGGCGAACGTGTAGATGCCCATAAATTTATTCCCCAGGTGATGGAGGCAGGTGCGCTTGCTACCTTATCTGAGAGAATCCTGGAGAATGCTGATTTCCCATATATCAAGGTAGAATCTTCCCTTCAGGCTGTAAAGGACATTGCAGAATTTTACCTGCAGCAGCTTCAGATTCCGGTTGTTGGAATTACCGGAAGTGTGGGAAAAACAAGTACAAAAGAGATAATTGCCTCTGTCCTGAAAGAGAAATACCGTACCCTGAAAACACAGGGAAACTTTAACAATGAGTTAGGTCTTCCACTCACCGTATTCCGCCTTCGTGACGAGGATGAGATCGCAGTTCTGGAAATGGGAATCAGCGATTTTGGTGAGATGACCCGACTTGCGAAGATTGCAAGACCCGATACCTGTGTGATCACGAATATTGGCACCTGCCATCTGGAGAACCTGGGTGACAGAGACGGTGTGTTGAAAGCGAAAACCGAAATTTTTAAATATCTGAAAAAAGATGGACATATTGTATTAAACGGTGACGATGATAAGCTTTGCACTGTGAAAGAATATGAAGGAATTAAGCCTGTATTCTTCGGTATGGAGTCAGATAAGGATATTTATGCGGATGAGATCGTGAGCAGAGGGTTGAAAGGCATGACCTGCCGCATTCACGTAGGTGAGGAGTCTTTTACAACGGACATCCCAATGCCTGGCCGTCATATGGTATACAATGCCCTGGCAGCAACTGCAGTTGGTCGTATTTACGGACTGACGCTGGAGCAGATCCGTCATGGAATTGAGACCCTGGAAGCCATCAGCGGCAGATTCCACATGATCGAGACAGACCGTTTCCTTATCGTAGACGATTGTTATAATGCCAACCCAATGTCCATGAAAGCATCACTGGATGTGCTGAAAGATGGTGCTGGCAGAAGAGTGGCAATCTTAGGCGACATGGGAGAGCTTGGAGAGAATGAAGTTCAGCTTCACGCAGAGGTAGGCGAGCATGCAGCCCAGTGTGGAATTGACGTTTGCATCTGCACCGGCCCTCTTTCCGCAAACATTGCGAAGATGGCGAGAAAGAACCCGGAGCTTATCGTTATAGAAGAACCGGATCGTGACAGCCTTTTGTCCCATCTGTCTGATTATGTGCAGACCGGTGATACCATTTTGGTAAAGGCGTCTCACTTTATGCAATTTGAGAAAGTGGTAGCTGCATTGCAGGAAATGTAGGGAAGATAATGTATTGCCCTTTAAGCAGAATCTGTTTAAGGGGCATTTACATTTATTTCCGCGATATATTTGACTTATAGCGCGAAAAATCAATGCTATTCCGCAATATATCATACTTATTCCGCAATAAATCAAAAACTAATTGATATATTGCGGAAAGTCTTTATATAAGTGATCATAAAATAGGAAAATATGCAGAGAAACCACAGGATAAGCGGGATTCACCGAGAATTTGACGAACGATTTATGTTTCATACAGAACAGGACAGCGGTATAATGTTCGTAAAAGGTTACTGTTTATTGGCAATGTTCCGCCAGGTATTTTTTGAAATCAGGTTCATACAAAAAAAGAGAACTGCGGTGCAAAGATATTGAACAGTTTCCCAATTTGAAAGAAAGCATGGGAGGACATTATGCTGGAGAAAATTATGGATCTGCAGATATTGCTCTACAGTATGGCGGCCCTTGGGACCCTTGGAGCAATTGGAATGCTGACGACAAACCTCACCTACAGAAGAATGCTGAAAAGTACCGGAAGCAAAAACACAGGCACGAAAAACACCCAAGGAGCAGGCAGCAGTCAGCGGATCAGCTTGAAGGAAAAATGGCTGAGACTTTGGAAAACACGGGACAGGCTTCTTCACAGAATGAATCGGCTGGTGTGGTATCCGGCACTTTTGTCCACTGTGATTCTTGGCTGTGCCATCTATTTTTCCAAGACGTTAAGGATAGAAGAGGGACTTCCTCTGACTTATCTGTATGTGGGCGCCACTGTACCGGTGGTGTTATTGCTCTTACGTCAGGCGTTGGATTTTTCTTACAAAGAAGAGCTGGTGATGGATACGTTGGCAGATTATGTGGAGCAGATGAGAAGCTGGACAGAAGAGATTCCAGCCGCGAAAAAAGCTGACCCTGTTTTACAGGAAGAAATCGTGGATAAGATTACCAGTAGCATCAAGCAGACAGCTGCTTCCGGAAGTCATTTCAGTAAGATGCTGACTCCTGAGGAAGAGAAGATTATGAGGGAAATTATCCGGGAATTTATGGCTTGACAATTACAGAATGGTAGATGAGGGCGCAGGCACTATCAGCCTTGCGCTCTTGTATTTTTGGGATTATTGTTTTCCCCATTTACAGCAACACGCTGCGCAAACTTAATTCTCGGGGGTTCTGTGAACTTTGTTCACAAAAAACACCTCGCAGAACATCACCAGTGAATAATAACAGGATAGTAACACTTATTGTACATTTTATAGTTTGGGATTGCATTTTCCCGGAGAAAACGGTATTTTATAAAACAGATGAGGAAACGCACGACTATATAAATGAGCACAGAAGAAAGCGAGGAGCACATTATGAAAATTGTAATTCTGGAAGCAGACAGCCTGGGACAGGATATGGTATTTACTCCATTTGAGGCACTGGGCGAAGTAGTAATATATCGAAGTACAACAGCAGATGAAATGGAAGAAAAGACAAAAGACGCAGATGTGATCGTGGCCAACAAGGTTCCAATCTGCGAGTCTACCATTGGAAAAGCACAGAACCTAAAGCTGGTCTGCCTGACCGCAACAGGCTTTAACAACCTGGATGGAGACTATCTGAAAAAGAGGGGAATTGCAGCTTACAATGTTGCCGGATACTCTACAAACGGAGTGGCACAGCATACCTTCGCTCTTCTTTTCTATATTCTGGAAAAACTGAATTATTACGACAATTACGTAAAATCCGGAGAATATGCAAGAGGAACCTGTTTCTCCCATTTCGGACAGAATTTCTTCGAGCTGGATGGAAAAACCTGGGGAATTATCGGTCTTGGCGCAATTGGAAACAGGGTGGCGCAGATTGCCAAGGCATTTGGCTGCCATATTATCTGCTATTCCGCTTCCGGGAAGAAATACAATACAGAATATGAACAGGTAAGCCTGGATGAGCTTCTTTCCCGCTCTGATATTCTTTCCGTCCATGCACCGCTGAACGGGTACACGGAGAATCTGATGACACTGGAAAAATTCCGCAAGATGAAGAAATCCGCTATTTTCCTGAATCTTGCGCGAGGCGCCATTGTAAATGAGCCAGATTTGTATACAGCTCTTACCGAAGGCTCCATTGCAGGTGCAGGCCTTGATGTTCTTTGCAAAGAGCCAATGGATCCGGAGAATCCGCTTCTTAAGATCCAGGATAGCAACAAGCTGATCATTACTCCGCATATTGCATGGGCTGCGAAAGAGACCAGATTCCGCGTAGTAGATGAAGTGGTGAAAAACATTCAGCGGTTCCAACGTGACGACAGGACAAACAGGGTATATTAAAGTTTCGGGCCAGGGATAGATTAGAGTGTGTTGTGGACATGCTCTAATCTATTATTGAAGATAAGAAACAGTTTCGTTATAATTAAAGAAAAAGTGTTTGAGAATGTCTGATACAGAAGGAGGCTACATGGCAAAGAAATACTATGCAGTAAGAACAGGCAGAAAAACAGGTGTATTTATGACCTGGGCAGAGTGCCAGAAACAGGTCACGGGATTTTCGGGAGCAGAATTTAAGAGCTTTTCCACTATGGAAGAGGCACAGGCATTTGCCGGTGTGAGTGCAGAGGGCATCCCGGATACACTTTCCAGGGCAGAAAAACCTGCGTTAGACCAGGTGATTGCCTACGTAGATGGCAGTTACCGCTCTGACACCGGCGAATTTTCCTACGGAATGGTCATCCTGAAGGATGGAGAAGAGCACACATTCTGCAAAAAAATGACAGACAAAGAGCTGGCACTGATGCATAATGTAGCAGGAGAAATCAAAGGCTCCGAAGCGGCAATGCAGTATGCTGTGGATCATAATATTCCGGAAATTACCATTTACCATGATTATGAAGGCATTGCCAAATGGTGCACCGGTGCCTGGAAAGCTACCAAACCCGGAACAATTGCGTATCAGGCCTTTTACCGGGAAGCCATGAAGAAAGTAAAAGTCCATTTTGTAAAAGTAAAAGGACACTCCAACGACAAATACAACGATATGGCTGACCAGCTTGCCAAAAAAGCTCTTGGAATCCTGTAGCGGATCCGGGAGCTTTTGTAATCTGTGCGCCGCATATATTTTGTCTGAACTTAGTTACTGCAGCCAGTACAGCGAATATTAACTATTTATGAGATCTTATATTTCAAAACCGGGTAAAGTCCATAAGAGCCGTAAGTAGCACCGTAATACTTGCTGTAACTCTTTGCCTCTGCGAAAAGCGGGTCATAAACATACCCGTTGATCTCGCACCATGCGTGGGCATTGTTGTTGCTCTGCACAGCGTCGGCACATACATAAACATTCTTGTATCCGATTGCTTTGGCGAGGTAAGCAAATGCGCCAGCGTCAGAAACGCAGTCTCCGTTGTGATGGAGAAAATGGTCATTTGCAAAAGTAGCCGGCCAGTCCTTGCCGCCCTGGTCAAAATCACGCCAGATATTATAATAGCCCTTGATCACCCAGTTGAAGCATGTCTGAAGCTTCTGGGATTTGGACATGCTGGAATTGGTGATCTCTGCTGCAATCTGCTTGGAGCGGAGGTTGGCAATCTGAACCTGAGTCATTCTCTTTCCGCTGGCAGTATAGTAGGTAGAACCCTTTTTTCTGCCGATTACATGACTTTTATTGTCGATGTAGTAAGTAAATCCCCTGTAACCTTTATTAACAGTAGTATTTTTTAATAGGGTTCCCTTGGCACTGAAATAGAAATAATTCTTGCCAATCTTCTGGAAACCGGTGAGGCGTTTTCCTTTTCGATAGTATCTTCTGATTCCGGATTTGGTCTTCACCCAGCCTTTTTTCTGTGGCTTTTTGGGTGTCGGAGTAGGGGTGGCAATAACAGTTTCCGTTACCTGAGAAGGTGCAGCTTCAGCTGCGTTTGCAGTTACCGGAGTAAGGGCAAGTACTGCGCTGGTGAGAACCAGCATAAACATTTTTGTCTTTTTCATCATTCTCCTCCATCTTCCTCTATTACCTGTATTTCCAGGTAATCAAAGTCAATCTGTTCAATAAAATTATCCTGATAAAAACGTGTTTTACTGTGCTTCTTAAAATCCCGCACCGTAGTATCCAGCCAGATTGGATTACCAAGATCCAGCTCATAACAGATCTGCTCCAGACAGTGAAAAACCTTGTGCGTTCTGGTCTCCTGGCGGTCATCACAGATCACGGTATCCTTCAGCATATGGTTATCTTTCCAGATTCGTCCCCAAAGGCGAAACATCTTAGAACACCTCCCATTATTTCAGTGTTGGTAGATTCTACCTTATCACTGATTTGAAAAAGTTGCAACAGAAATGTGGAGCAAAATTACAGACCATTTTTTGCAGAAAAAGCTTTTTAGCACGCTAAAGTGTTTTTGCTTGACCCTTTCGGAGAAATCTACTATAATTAACGATAATGTTGCTGCTGTTCACAAAAAATACCTCTCAGAATGTTGCTGGTGAACAGCTGCATAATATTTGTTACTTATAAATCTCTCAAGATGAGGAGGAGCTTTATTATGAAATTATATGATACTGGCGTGTATCTGCAGAATGGAAAGGAAATCATTCCGGCAGCTGAAGCCCAGCTTCCTGTTTCCAGAGAAGATGCAGCAAGAAATACCATTGCCTATTCTATTTTAAAAGCCCATAATACTTCCGGTAATATGGACAAGCTTCAGATTAAATTTGATAAACTGACATCCCATGATATTACTTTTGTAGGAATTATCCAGACTGCACGTGCTTCCGGACTGGAGCGTTTTCCGGTACCGTATGTTCTGACCAACTGTCACAACTCCCTCTGTGCAGTTGGCGGTACTATTAATGAGGATGACCATATGTTTGGTCTTACCTGTGCGAAAAAATACGGCGGTGTCTATGTTCCGCCACATCAGGCAGTTATCCATCAGTTTGCCCGCGAAATGCTTGCTGAGTGCGGCAAGATGATCCTTGGCTCAGACAGCCATACCCGTTATGGCGCTCTTGGAACTATGGCTATGGGAGAGGGGGGACCGGAGCTTGTGAAGCAGCTTCTTTCCCAGACATATGATATCAATATGCCAGGAGTTGTTGCTATTTATCTGAAAGGAAGCCCACGTCCGGGCGTAGGACCGCAGGACGTTGCTCTTGCTATCATTGGTAAAGTATTTGCAAATGGTTATGTGAAGAATAAAGTAATGGAGTTCGTAGGTCCTGGCGTAGCTAATTTAAGTGCTGATTTCCGTATTGGAATCGATGTTATGACTACTGAGACTACCTGCCTTTCCTCCATCTGGCAGACAGATGAGAAGATTCAGGAGTTTTACGAGATCCATGGAAGAGCCCAGAGCTATAAAGAGCTGAAACCGGGAGATGTGGCTTACTATGACGGCTGTGTGGAGATTGACCTTGGCGAGATCAAGCCAATGATCGCTATGCCGTTCCATCCAAGCAATACTTATACAATTGATGAACTGAATGCAAATCTGGATGACATCCTTGCCGATGTTGAGAAAAAAGCTCTGGTAAGTCTGGACGGCAAGGTTCCTTATACTCTCCGTAATAAGGTTGTAGACGGAAAGCTTTACGTTGACCAGGGAATCATTGCAGGATGTGCAGGCGGTGGATTTGAGAATATCTGTGCTGCAGCAGATATTCTCCGCGGAACCAGCATCGGTGCAGATGCCTTTACTTTAAGCGTATATCCGGCAAGTACTCCGATTTATATGGAACTGGCTAAGAATGGAGTTCTGGCAGATCTTCTTGAGACAGGTGCTGTTGTGAAAACTGCATTCTGCGGTCCATGCTTCGGTGCTGGAGATACTCCGGCAAACAATGCTTTCAGTATCCGCCATACCACCAGAAACTTCCCGAACCGTGAAGGCTCCAAGATCCAGAATGGTCAGATTTCTTCTGTTGCACTTATGGATGCCCGTTCTATCGCTGCTACAGCTGCAAACAAGGGATTCCTTACCTCTGCTGAGAATTTCACAGGAGAGTACAGAGGACAGAAATATTTCTTTGATAAAACGATTTACGATAACCGTGTATTTGACAGCAAGGGCGTGGCTGATCCGTCTGTTGAGATCCAGTTTGGACCGAACATCAAAGACTGGCCGAAGATGCCGGCACTTGCAGAGAATCTGGTTCTGAAGGTTGTTTCCGAAATTCACGATCCGGTAACTACTACCGACGAGCTGATCCCGTCCGGTGAGACTTCCTCCTACCGTTCCAATCCTCTTGGACTGGCTGAGTTTACTCTTTCCAGAAAGGATCCGGCTTATGTTGGACGGGCAAAAGAGGTTCAGAAAGCAGAGCATGCCATTGAGAACGGCGAATGTCCGCTGGATGCACTGCCAGAGCTGAAGCCGGTTATGGAAGCGGTGAACAAAGAGTATCCGGAAGCTGGCAAAGGCAATCTTGGCGTTGGAAGTACTATTTTCGCAGTGAAGCCCGGAGATGGTTCTGCCCGTGAGCAGGCTGCTTCCTGTCAGAAAGTACTTGGCGGGTGGGCAAACATTGCCAACGAATACGCTACCAAACGTTACCGTTCCAACCTGATTAACTGGGGAATGCTTCCATTCCTGATCCCGGCCGGTGATCTTCCGTTTGTAAACGGTGATTACCTGTTCTTCCCGGAAATCCGCAAGGCTGTGGAAGAGAAAGCCGACTGCATTACCGGCTATGTGGTAAAAGAGAGCGGACTGGTTCCATTTACTGTAACACTTGGAGAGCTGACAGATGATGAGCGGGAAATCATCCTGAAAGGCTGTCTGATCAATTACAATAGAAAATAAAATGTTATGAGGCAGGTCATTCTTTTTGAGAGCGACCTGCCTTTTTATCAGAATTCCCTGTTACATAAAAAGTTCTACATGGTATGATCACACTGCAACGAAAAGGCAAATATCGCTCAATGTGTTTCTACATAGGCTAGAACGTGTTTAAAAAAGCATTTCCGCAATCTGCACGTCCCACTTTGCGGTATATTTTTCCCGAATTCGGTTGTCGTAGCCCGCTATGATACCCTCAACCGGACAAAATCTCCCACAAATCATGACGTATATCTTGCAGAAAGCCTTTTTTAAACACCTATTTAGACTTTTGCAAAAAGGAGCCTTTCTTGTTATATAAACAAATATTCTGAATAATTACAATAATTAGTAAAAAACACAGAAATACAACGTGAAACACCAAAATAAAACAGAAATAAAACAAAAAATACACGAAAAAGTATTGACAAATAAGACGGGAGATGGTAATATAAGCTCATCAAAAGAAAAGAAAAACAACTTCATAAAGAAAGGAGCTTAGTGATTCCAATGGGAACATAAAATCTTTCTAATCAATATAAGAGAGACAGGAATCGCATTTCCTGCAAGAAGACCTGATACGAGAACCGTGTAAATAGAAAATAAAGTATCACTTGATTCAGCTGATACTTATAAACGTATCCAAGGTAAATAGAAGCGATTACTTATATTGAATAACTGTCCACCACTAATACAAAGATCTGGAACTTGTGTAAAGAAACATTTCTCCAGAGGATATAACCCCTTATCACAGATAAGCAGGATATCTTGAGATTCCTATTGAACCTTTAGAATATGAATCGAAACTTTGCATTAGAAGAATATCATAATTGATATTCCAGTCAGAAATAGATCAGGAACTTCCGCTCAAACTTTTTTGTATAATACATATAAGAGAGCATATGAACCAGTAAGTGGTTTTGGATTTAACCGAATTAAGTTTGAAATTGTTTATGATAATGATTCAGAGCCTGAGAAGTATATCCGATATTTCTGCAGAAGAAATTATAAAACGTGAATTATAATTTCAATCTATCAAACTTCTAAATAAACCGAATGATAAACATCATATCGTTTATGAGCAGGAAATAAGATAAGATATTTTAAATAAAAACTTAAAACTGAATATAGAACAACTGAATAAAGACCACGTAAATATTAAATTGTAAATCAATTTGAAAAACGAGGAAAAGACCATTGAATACTGAAGAATTTTAGGACGGTCATCATTTGAAATATAAGTAAAATGATGACCGTCCTTTTCCATGCTGTGAGAGACAAAAAAGCGGGATGATGTATTGGATACGAAGTGAACAGGAACCGATATGCAGCATAAAGCATACCGGAATAGAAAGTGTGAGCTTGTAAATCAGGCTTTAATCCGCTATAATGAGCAGAGAAAATTGGAAACTATGAGGGAAGCAGACGATGTTTAGTGGGAAAATAGAGGACTACATTCTTTTCGAAGATAAAGAAATTATAGTTTGCCGTAAGCCAGCGGGAATTGCGGTACAGAATGCAAGAATCGGTGCCATGGATCTGGAGAGCAGCCTGAAAAATTATCTGGCAATGCAAGACGGTGGTGGGAGAAGGATTCCATATCTGGCAGTAATCCACAGGCTGGATCAGCCGGTAGAAGGTATTCTTGTATTTGGGAAGACACCTGAGGCCGCGAAATCGTTAAGTGCACAGATTACAGCTGGAAAGATGGAAAAAATTTATCTGGCAGTAACATATGGAAAGCAGGCCGAGGCTGGGAAAAAAGAAAAAGTTCTGGAGGATTACCTGAAAAAAGATGGAAAATCCAATACTTCTTCCGTGGTAAATGCGCACACTCCTGGTGCGAAGAAGGCCAGACTTTCCTATGAGGTTCTCGGTGAGGCTGTGGATGCAATTTCCGGAAAGAAAAAATGGCTGCTTCGAATTCATCTGGATACAGGCCGTCATCACCAGATCCGGGTTCAGATGGCTCATGCAGGAATGCCTTTGGCTGGTGACCGGAAATATGGTGCCGGAACGAATGTGACCATCGGGGCAGGCAGCTTGGCTCTGTGCGCCGCAAGCCTCACCTTTTTCCATCCGGTAACCGGAAAGGTGATGAAATTCGTGACAAAGCCGGAAGGGACTGAGTTTAAGGGGATTTCTATCCCGCAAATGTGAAAAAACCATAAAAACTATAGACGTGGAACCGAAATTGTGTATAATGTAAAAGCAAGATTAAACAAAGATGAAGACTGCGAAAAATAGTTATAAAAAGTTTCTATGAAAAACTTTAAACATTCAGATGAGGAGTGAATAAAATGAAAAAAGTAGCAGTGATACCTGCTGTTGTTCTGGCTGCATTATGCACCTTCACAGGCTGTAAGAAAGAAGAAGTGGAGAAAGTGATCGCGCCACTGGTTTCTGACGGGCAGACTACGGAATCCACAGAAGAAGCCCAGGAAGAAAAGGATCCTCTTATTCCTGAAATCGATACATCTGTAGAAATCCAGGCAGGATCCCGGGTAGCAGTTGTAAGCAAGAGTACAAGTGGAGAGTTCTGGGGACTGGTTAAGAAAGGAATGGAGCAGGCAATTGCCGATGTAAACGAGGCATATGGCTTCAAGAAAGAAGATCAGGTGACCATGACCTTTGAAGGCGCCAGTGATGAGAAAGATGTGGAGAGCCAGGTAAATACCATAGATGCGGTAATTGCAGAGAATCCGGATGTACTTTGTGTTTCTGCCAGCGATATGGATTCCCTTCAGGCGCAGCTGGAAGCTGCCAAGGAGAATGGAATCCCGGTTGTGGCATTTGACTCTGGTGTTACAGACAGCAAGATGGTCCGTGCATTTCGTGGTACGGATAATACCAGGGTGGGAGAAATTGCTGCGTATAGATTAGCCACAGCCATCGGAAAAATGGGTAAGGTTGCAGTCTTTTCTGCGCAGGAAAAGACGCAGAGCATTCAGGAACGTGTAAGCGGTTTTACCAATTATATCACCAATTATCCGGATATTGAAGTTGTGGAGATTGTTTATCAGGATCAGGTAGATGATATGACAGCTGCCATGCAGGAGGTTCTTGACAAATATCCGCAGCTGGACGGTGTTTTCTGCGATAATGCAGATATTGCCGATCTGTATCTGGACATGAAAAAGGATGAGACAAAGGATTCCATTGTGATGGTTGGTGTGGATGCCACAGCGAAACAACAGGAGGCTATCCGGAATGGTAAAGAGGTCGGTGTGGTTTCCCAGCAGCCTTACGCGATGGGATATCAGACCATCTGGACAGCACTTTTGACTACAGCACCAAAGAAGAGTGTGGAAATCAAGCGGAATGTGCGTATCGACCCGGCATGGATTGATTCCTCAAACATTGATGATCCTACATACAGTTCTTATTTGTATGCAAATTGAAATAGCTTTCATAAGAGGCACGTCATAATTTTCAGAAATGATTTCACAAACACGCTCTACGAATTTGGGCAAAATATGTCGCAAAGCGGGGCGTGCAGATTGCGAGAATGATTTTATAAATACGCTCTAAAATAAGATAGTGAGGTTCATAAGAAACTATGAAAGAGAAACTGCTTTGTACAGCATGAATTTACCAGGAATGGGAATGCTGATACAAGGCAGTTTTTTGCATATCAAAGGATATTGCAGCCAGAGCCTGTTTCAAACACATTCTAGTACATCGAAAATTAAGTTTCTGCTATATTGACGCAGGATGATTTCTTCATATGCAAGGCGGAGGAAGGAGGCGTAGCGGTGGCTACGGCGACCGACGACAACGCAGCAGATGAAAAATCAGACAAGTCAATATGGCGGTTACTTAATATTCAATGTACTAGACAATACTACCTGCCGTGTCTGAATTTTAGTCAATGTTTAACGATTGTATAACGACAAAATAACAAGAATTTGTTAGCATGTAATTACTTTTTGAAGTGTGAAAAAATTGACGATATGCAATAAAATGGAAGTCAATTTTTAAATAATGTGCACAATAGAAGTTGCTATCCATACTGAATTGTGTTAAAATCTGTCTATAAAATGAGACTTGAGACAGGAGACTTTTATGAAAAAATGGGGAGATATTATCAAGAATATGACTTTGCTTAGTCAATTTAGCTTATCCTTTATCACTCCTCTGCTTCTGTGCCTGCTGATCTGCTGGTGGATGAGTACCAGCCTGGGAATAGGAGAATGGATTTTTATTCCTGGCTTTTTTTTCGGACTGGGAGGCTCCTTTACAGTAGCCTATAAGCTTTACCTGTCCGTAACCGGACATCAGAAGAAAGAGAAAGAGAAAAAGAAGAATAAAGTTTCATTTAACAGACATCATTAGAGTGTGTTTGAGGAATCATTCCTGCAAAGTGTGACGTACATTTTGCAGAAAGCCTTTTTCAAACACGTTTCAGAAGGGAGTTTTGTATGAGCAAAATGTTTGCAGATGTGCAGCCGGCAGTGAGGAAAGAGACGAAGAAGGTGGCGATTGGTACATTTGTATGCGTAGTCCTGATGTGGGCTGTATTTGGAATCGGACATCTGGCAGTGCCGGAGCAGATTCCGTTTGATTATACAGTGCTTCTCGCCGGATTTATTGGCGGGATGGTGGCAGTACTGAACTTTTTCCTTATGGGACTGACCGTTCAGAAGATAGTTTCCATGGAGGACGATAAACAGGCTGCAGCGAAGATGAAGGCCAGCTATAGTCAGAGAATGATGCTTCAGCTTATCTGGGGCGTTCTGGCGATTGCGGTTCCCTGTTTTCAGTTTGTAGCCGGAATCTTACCATTGCTTTTTCCAAACATTGTGATCAAGACAGTTGGAATCATTGGGGGGAGGAAGGCCGCATAATGATATATACAATTTTATGTAACTATTCAGCAGGTACTGCTCCGCGAAGTGTGTGACAGATGTGGTACGGAACAGTTACAAATTTATAATGACAGGAGGTGAGAGTACATGGATATTGAAATAACCGGTGGCAGGATATTCTATACGTTTCCGTTCGAGATTCCCATCCTGGGGAAATTCCAGATAACGGAGACTCTGGTTGTAAGCTGGCTGGTTATGCTGTTGATCACAGGACTTTGTATCTGGCTGACACATGATCTGAAGGTGGAGAAAATATCCAGGAGACAGGCTGTGGCTGAGCTACTGGTGGAGACAGCAAATAAGTTCGTCATCGGAAATATGGGGGAGAAATTCAGCTATATGATTCCTTTTGTGGCGGCGCTTTTTGCTACCAGTGTGGTATCCAACCTGATCAGCCTTGTAGGACTGCGAAGCCCTACAGCAGATCTTTCCACAGAAGCTGCATGGGCAGTTGTTGTATTTACCATGATCACGGCACAGAAGATCAAGACAAATGGTTTCGGTGGATATATGAAGGGATTTACAACTCCAATCCCTATTATGACACCATTTAATATTCTTTCTGAGATTGCCACACCGATCAGTATGGCATGCCGTCATTTTGGAAATATTCTTTCCGGTGTAGTTATCAATGGTTTGATCTATGCAGCGCTGGCGCTGGCAAGCTCCAAACTGTTTGGACTGATTCCGGGTATTGTGGGAGATGTTTTGTCGAAGATCCCATTCCTGGACGTTGGTATTCCGGCAATTATGTCAGTTTATTTTGACTGGTTTTCCGGAATCATGCAGGCATTTATTTTCTGTATGCTGACTGTAATGTATATCGCGAATGCAGCAGAAGAGTAGCGTAAAGAAGGCGGATGTTCACGAAGTGAGCAGAAAATCGGAAAATGCAGAAAATATTTTGCAGTTTCCGGATGAATTGAATTTTTAACAAGAGAAATCATAAATAACAGGAGGATTTGATTATGGATTTTACAGTATTGGCAAAAGGTATCGCACTGGCTGGTTGTGCAATTGGTGCTGGTCTTGCACTGATCGCAGGTATCGGACCTGGTATTGGAGAAGGTAACGCAGTTGCAAAAGCTCTGGAAGCAATCGGACGTCAGCCAGAGTGTAAAGGTGATGTAACCTCTACCATGCTTCTTGGTTGTGCGATCGCAGAGACTACAGGTATTTACGGTTTCGTAACCGGTCTGCTTCTGATCTTTGTTGCACCTGGTACCTTCATGAAGTTCCTTGGATAATTAAGGACAAGTATCACAGGCGTTACCATTCACAGACCGCGGTTATGGAAGCTCCATAGAGGCGGCACCAAAGCAGCTGGTTTCTATACTGGTAAGCTACTGGAAAGGTATGAATGGTGGCAGTTACAACAGGAGGTTAGAACATGCAGGTACAGGAACTTGTAGGAATTGTGCCGTGGACGTTTATCGCACAGATCTGCAATCTTTTTCTTCAAATGTATCTGATAAAAAGATTTTTGTTTAAGCCTGTCAATGAAATGCTTCAGAAGAGAAGATCAATGGCAGATGCCGAAATCCAGGATGCTACAAAGGCGAAGGAAGAAGCTCTTGCCATGAAGACAGAGTATGAACAGAATATGCAGCAGGCCAAAGCAAAGGCCAGCGATATTGTCACAGAGGCACAGAGGACAGCTTCCCTCCAGAGTGAGGAGATCCTGAAAAGTGCAGCCCAGGAAGCCCGTGCTATGAAAGAGAAGGCTGAGAGCGACATTGCACAGGAGAAACGCAAAGCTGTCAATGAAGTGAAGAATGAGATCGGCGGCATGGCAATGGAGATTGCCGGCAAGGTGATCGAGCGTGAGATCAAAGAAGAGGATCACGCGAAACTGATCGACGAGTTTATTTCGAATGTAGGTGAGGCATCATGACGCAGATTGCCAGATTATATGGCAGCAGCATGTATGATCTTGCTGCTGAAGAACAGCTTACCGACACTGTGCTGGAGCAGATGCAGACAATCCGGCAGCTTTTCCGGGAGAATCCCGATTATGTGAAATTGTTGTCAGAGCCTTCAATCCCGAAGGAAGAGAGGACAAAACTTCTTGATACTGCATTTGGAACAGAAGCAGAACGGTATCTGGTGAATTTTCTGAAACTGCTGTGTGAGCGCGGAATCCTGGGAGAGTATTCCGGATGCTGTGAGGAATTTACACGGCGGTACAATGTGGACCATAACATTGCCACTGCAGTGGTGACCAGCGCGGTTGCACTGACAGATGAGCAGATGGCAGCGCTTAAGGACAAGCTGGAGAAGATAAGCGGTAAGACCGTTACCCTGACCCAGAAGACAGATCCTACAGTGCTTGCAGGTCTTAAAGTGGAACTGGAGGGCAGACAGCTGGACGGTACAGTAAAGAGCCGTCTGGATGATCTTTCCAGGAAATTAAACGAGCTTATAGTATAAGGATGGATAGAGAAAATGCAGCTTAAACCTGAAGAAATTTCAAAAGTCATCCGCAGTCAGATCAAATACTACGATAACGCTATCAAACAGAATGAGACCGGTACGGTTCTTATGGTTGGTGATGGTATTGCAAGAGCCAGCGGTCTTATCAACTGTATGGCAGGAGAGCTTCTTGAGTTTGAGGACGGAAGCTTCGGAATGGCACAGAACCTGGAAGAAAACAGTGTTTCTATCGTTTTATTTGGGGATGATTCCGGTATTGGCGAAGGTCAGACCGTAAAGCGCACCGGAAAGGTGGTATCCGTTCCGGTTGGTGAGGCTATGATCGGGCGAGTTGTAAATGCCCTTGGACAGCCTATTGACGGTGCAGGACCTGTAGTGACAAGTGAATACAGGGCGATTGAGAGCCCGGCACCAGGTATCTGCGAGAGACAGGGCGTTAACCAGCCTCTGCAGACCGGTATTAAGGCAATTGACTCCATGGTTCCCATTGGAAGAGGTCAGCGTGAGCTGATCATCGGTGACCGTCAGACTGGTAAGACCACTCTGGCAGCAGATACTATTATCAATCAGAAGGGGAAGGACGTGATCTGTATCTATGTTGCAATTGGTCAGAAGCGTTCCACCGTATCTTCCCTGGTTGAGACTCTTACAAGAAATGGCGCTATGGATTATACCATCGTTGTAGCGGCTACTGCTTCAGAAGCCAGCCCGCTGCAATACATTGCACCGTATTCCGGATGTGCAATGGGTGAATATTTTATGTATAAGGGAAAAGATGTACTTATCATTTACGATGATTTAAGTAAGCATGCGGTTGCTTATCGTGCACTTTCCCTGCTGATCCGTCGTCCACCGGGACGTGAGGCATATCCTGGAGATGTTTTCTATCTCCATTCCAGACTTCTGGAGCGTGCCGCAAGACTGGATGAGGCACACGGCGGCGGTTCCCTGACTGCACTTCCGATCATCGAGACACAGGCAGGAGACGTTTCCGCATATATTCCCACTAACGTTATTTCCATCACAGACGGACAGATTTTCCTGGAGACAGAGCTGTTCCATTCCGGTGTTATGCCGGCTGTAAACCCTGGTATTTCCGTATCACGAGTTGGTGGAAATGCACAGATCAAGGCAATGAAGAAGGTTGCCGGTACTTTGAAGCTGATTTATTCCCAGTATCGAGAGCTGCAGAGCTTTGCTCAGTTTGGATCTGATCTGGATGCAGATACCAAGGCCAGACTGGAGCAGGGAGCCCGTATTGTGGAGGTTCTGAAGCAGAACCAGAATGCGCCGGTTCCAGTTGAGAAGCAGGTAGCTATCCTTTATGCAGTAACCAAGGGAATCCTTTCCAGGGTTGCTACAGAGGATGTAAGAACCTATGAAGCTGGTCTTTATACCTGGATTGACAGTGATGCACAGGGTGCTGCTGCAATGCAGGAAATCCGTTCCACAGGTGCATTATCTGCGGAGACAGAAGAGAAGCTGAAGGGCGCATTGGAACAGTATACTGAGAATTTTGTAAATACAAGACCTGAGAAATAAATTGTGACAAGGAGGACTTTTTATGGCTGCAAACATGAAAGCGGTAAAGCTGCGGATAAAAAGTGTGCAGAGCACCATGCAGATTACCAAGGCAATGGAACTTGTAGCATCCTCCAAACTGCGTAAAGCAAAAGAAAGGGCGGAAGTCTGCCGGCCTTATTTTGAGACTATGCATCAGACTCTGGTGGATATTGCACAGGGGAATACAGATTTTTCTTCTGTATATGCCAGAGAATCCGGGAATGAGAAGTGCTGCTATGTACTGATCGCCGGAGACCGTGGTCTGGCTGGCGGATATAACACCAACTTGTTTAAATGTCTGGAAGCAGCCTCTGTGAATCAGGATTTCCTGGTTCTTCCCATTGGGAAAAAGGCTGTGGAGTATTCGAAGCGAAATGGATTTGCCTGTGTTACAGAAAGCTTTGGCGAAATTGCCGATGTTTCTGTTGCAGACTGCTTTGAGATGGCGAATCTGCTCTGCGGGGAATTTAAGAAGGGAGAATTTGGACACATTGATCTTTGTTATACAAAGTTTGTTTCCATGCTTTCCCAGCAGCCATCAGCGATTCCGGTGCTGCCTCTGAAGGACCTGACAGATAAACAGGATACAAAGAGCATCCGGAATCTGATTCTGTATGAGCCGGATGCGTCGGAAGTATTTGATGCCATTGTTCCGGAGTATCTGGCCGGTTTGATCTATGGCGCGGTTTGTGAGAGTGTTGCCAGTGAGCTGGCTGCAAGACGTACCGCCATGGAGGCTGCGACCAACAATGCCGAGGAAATGATCGAGAAGCTGAATCTGCATTACAACCGGGCACGTCAGGCAAGCATCACGCAGGAGATCACAGAGATTGTTGGAGGTGCGGAGGGAGTATAGGATAGGTGCAAAATATATTGCTGCCATGAAAGAGACAGTACTTACAATATTAGTTGATATTTTGCGTTTATAGAATATTCATCCGCGTGCTGGCTGGACAAAAAATAAGATATAGTGAAAAATATAACGAAATATCACTATATGGATTTTTCGGATGGTCAGTCACAGAAATAATGATGATTATGAAGGATTTTACCCTTCAATCTATAAGGAGATTGCTAAATGAGCGAAAAACACATTGGCGAGGTGGTGCAGGTAATCGGTCCGGTACTGGATATCCGGTTCGGGCATGACGAGCTGCCGGCACTTCTCAATGCCATCGAAATTGATCATGAAGGCACAAAGCTCACAGCAGAGGTTGCTCAGCAGATCGGGGATAATACGGTACGCTGTATCGCCATGAATTCCACCGATGGTCTGGTAAGAGGAACCAAGGCTGTAGATACTGGTGAACCCATCAAGGTTCCAGTTGGAGAAGAGTGCCTTGGACGAGTATTTAATCTTCTTGGTGATCCGGTAGATAATCTTCCGGCACCAGAGACGAAAGAGCACTGGGCAATCCACCGTCCGGCACCATCCTATGAGGAGCAGATGCCGGCAACTGAGATCCTGGAGACCGGTATCAAGGTTGTTGACCTGATCTGCCCTTATGCAAAAGGTGGTAAGATCGGTCTGTTCGGAGGTGCTGGTGTTGGCAAAACAGTTCTTATTATGGAGCTGATCCACAATGTTGCCACAGCACACGGCGGACTTTCCGTATTTACAGGTGTTGGAGAGCGTACCCGTGAGGGTAATGACCTTTACAATGAAATGAAGGAAAGCGGCGTTATCGACAAGACTGCACTGGTTTATGGTCAGATGAACGAGCCGCCGGGAGCACGTATGCGAGTTGGTCTTTCCGGACTGACTATGGCAGAGTATTTCCGTGATGTGAAGAATCAGGACGTGCTTCTTTTCATTGATAATATTTTCCGTTTTACACAGGCTGGTTCAGAGGTTTCCGCACTTCTTGGACGTATGCCTTCCGCTGTAGGTTATCAGCCAACTCTGGCTACTGAGATGGGTGCTCTTCAGGAACGTATTACTTCTACCAGAAAGGGGTCCATCACATCTGTACAGGCTGTTTATGTACCTGCCGATGACCTTACAGATCCGGCTCCGGCTACCACATTTACCCATCTGGATGCGACCACCGTACTTTCCCGTGAGATCGCCAGCCAGGGTATTTATCCGGCAGTGGATCCGCTTGATTCCACCAGCCGTATCCTTTCCCCGGAGGTAGTTGGACAGGAGCATTATGAGATTGCACGTGCAGTACAGAGAGTTCTGCAGCGTTATAAAGAACTGCAGGATATTATTGCAATTATGGGTATGGATGAGCTTTCAGAAGAGGATAAGCTGACAGTAAGCCGCGCGCGTAAGGTGCAGCGATTCCTGTCACAGAGCTTCTCTGTTGCAGAGCAGTTTACAGGTATGCCGGGACAGTACGTTCCGCTGAAAGAGACTCTCCGTGGATTTAAGATGATCCTGGATGGCGAGTGCGACAGTATTCCAGAGAGCTGCTTCCTGTTTGCCGGAACTATTGACGATGTATTTGAGAAAGCAAAAAATAACCAGAATCAGTAAAGGAGGCTGCCTATGAGGACATTTCCCCTTAGAATCGGTACCCCCGACGGCCTGCTTTTTGAGGGAGAGGTGCAGCGCATTGTGTGCCGCAGCATTACCGGTGACCTGGCAATCCTGGCAGGACACTGCAACTTCTGTACCGCTCTTGGAATGGGCGAGGCCCATGTGATACTGGAGAATGGCACCAGCCGCAGTGCAGCCTGCATCGGCGGCATGCTCACCGTAATGGATGGCAATTGCAGTCTTCTTGCAACCACCTGGGAATGGCAGGAGGACATCGACGCCGACCGCGCTGGAAAAGCCAAAGAGCGTGCCCAGGAAAAGCTGGCCCAGGGTGGACTTTCCGATAAGGAATACAAGATCGTAGAAGCCAAGCTGCAGAGGGCGCTGGTGAGACTTAGTGTGAAAAGTTAAGGAATAATGAAAGAGGACAGTTTTGCCTGGAAAATGGTGTTTAAGGTGAGACTGTTCTTTTTATGTATAAAAGTTTGCGGACACCAATACATTGGTCTCTGTTACTGCGAAAAAAATCGTAAATTATCACCAATGATTTATTTTCGACTTTAAAACGTCAAATTTCCATCACATAAAAGCGTTGACATAAAAGTGTGGGCGCGTTACAATAAGATATCAGGAAAAATATGAAAAAGGGCTGGATATAACCGGTCCTTTTTATTACTTTCCAACAAAAACAAAGCCTGGAAGGTGCAGCTGCCAGGCACTATAAAATGAAAAAGAAAACAAGGGGGACGATTTGAAAGAACGAGAAACCTTTGGATCACGGCTGGGATTTATCCTGGTCTCTGCAGGATGCGCCATTGGACTTGGAAACGTGTGGAAGTTTCCGTATATGGCGGGAAAATATGGTGGAGCGGCATTTATTCTGATTTACCTGATATTTCTGGTTTTGTTGGGATTGCCAGTACTGGTATGTGAATTCGCAGTAGGACGTGCAAGCCGTAAAAGCACGGCAAGGGCATTTCACGACCTGGAACCGGAGGGCGCCAACTTCCATAATTTCAGCTACATGAGCATGGTTTCCAACTATGTGCTGATGATGTTCTACACCATGGTTGCAGGATGGATGCTTTACTACTGTTATGCAATGGCAGCCGGCAAACTGGACGGGAAAGATTCTGCACAGGTGGCAGACTATTTTACAGGACTTCAGGATTCAGCTGGTACAATGACTTTATGGATGATCATTGTAGTTGTTTTATCCTTCGGAGTGTGCTCTTTGGGAGTGCAGCGTGGCCTGGAGAAAATCACAAAAGTAATGATGATATGTCTTCTGGCGCTGATCGTAGTGCTTGCGGTTCATTCGCTTACGCTTGACGGAGCGATGGAGGGAGTGAAATTTTACCTGGTGCCGGATTTTGCCGCTATGGCCGAGATCGGAATCGGAAATGTGATCTTTGGGGCACTGTCGCAGGCATTTTTTACATTAAGTATTGGTGCAGGCTCTATGACGATTTTCGGAAGCTATCTTGGAAAGGATAGATCCCTTCTGGGAGAATCTCTGCATATTACGATTCTGGATACCTTTGTCGCATTGATGGCAGGATTAATCATTATTCCGGCATGCTTCGCATTTGGTGTGGAGCCAGGAGCAGGCCCGGGACTTGTATTTATTACATTGCCTAATGTATTTAACCAGATGACAGGAGGGAAAATCTGGGGAGCTCTGTTTTTCCTGTTTATGTCCTTTGCCTCCCTGTCTACTGTAATTGCGGTCTTTGAAAATATTATATCCTATTCAATGGACAGAAAAGGCTGGAGCCGTGGAAAAGCTGTTATAGTCAACATGGTGGCAATGATCCTTCTTTCTCTGCCGGCAGTATTTGGCTTCAACATTTTGTCAGGAATACAGCCGCTTGGAGCAGGAACGAACATCATGGATCTGGAAGATTTCATTGTATCCAATAATATTCTTCCACTGGGTTCTGTAGTATTTGTAATGTTCTGCGTGTCCAAATATGGCTGGGGCTGGAAGCGCTTTATTAAAGAGGCGGATACCGGAGAAGGGCTGAAATTCCCTGCAAACGTACAGAAATACATGCTGTATGTGATTTCGGCGATTGTAGTTGTGATTTATCTGAAAGGATATTATGATATGTTCAGCCCGAAGGGACCGGTTGTGCTGACCGTGTGGATGCTTGTGAGTCTGCTGGTACTGGGACTTGTAGGATGGATTATATTTGGAAAAAATAAGACGAAATAATAGAGAAATCTTAATAAGAAATAAGCAAAAGAGGAGTGACATAAAATGATAGCAGAAAAAATGAAACCATATGTAAAAAACAATTCTGCAATCCGTATGATGTTCGAGGAAGGCAATCGCCTTCGCGCGATTTACGGACCGGAAAATGTATTTGATTTCAGCCTTGGAAATCCAAGTGTACCCGCACCGGATTGTGTTCGTCAGGCCATCATTGATCTGGTAAATGAGGAAGAGCCGACAGTTCTCCATGGCTATATGAGCAATGCAGGATTCGAAGATGTTCGTCAGACAATTGCAGAGTCCCTGAACCGTCGATTTGGCACTTCTTTTGCAGCGAAAAATCTGATCATGACAGTTGGAGCAGCCAGTGGACTGAATGTGGCTTTTAAGACGATCCTGAATCCTGGGGAAGAAGTGATCGTTTTTGCACCTTATTTTCTGGAGTATGGTGCATATGTACGCAATTATGATGGCAACCTTGTGGAAATCTCACCGGATACTACCACATTCCAGCCGAATCTGAAGGAATTTGAGGAGAAAATCACACCGAAGACCCGTGCTGTCATTGTGAATACTCCTCACAATCCGACTGGAGTTGTTTATTCAGAAGAAACAATCAGGAAACTTGCGTCAATTCTGGAAGCGAAGCAGAAAGAATTTGGCACAGTGATTTACCTGATTTCTGATGAGCCATATAGAGAACTGGCCTATGACGGCGTACAGGTACCCTATCTGACAAAATATTATGCAAATACAATCGTAGGCTATTCCTACAGCAAATCCCTTTCTCTTCCAGGTGAGCGTATCGGTTATCTGGTTATTCCAGACGAGGCAGACGGAAGCGAGGAACTGATCGCAGCAGCAGCCATTGCTAATCGTACTATCGGCTGCGTAAATGCTCCATCCTTGATCCAGAAAGTAATCGCGAAATGCGTAGATGCAGAGGTAGATGTGGCAGCTTACGACAAGAACCGCCTTGCTCTTTACAATGGACTGAAAGAACTGGGATTTGAATGTATCAAGCCACAGGGAGCGTTCTATTTATTTGTAAAATCTCCAGTTGCAGATGAAAAAGCCTTCTGCGAAGCTGGCAAAAAATACAATATCCTTATGGTGCCGGGAAGCTCCTTTGCCTGCCCTGGATATGTAAGACTGGCTTATTGTGTATCGTATGACACGATTATGAACTCTTTGCCCCAGTTTGGAAAATTAGCAGAAGAATTCGGGCTGAAAGCATGATTTCTGTGTACCGCAAAATGTGTAGCAGTGAAGGTACTGAACAGTTACAATATGATATATAAAGTACGGTTAAAGATATGCTGTTAAAGCTTAAAGCCTGTTTGAAAAATCAGTAAATGGGAGGAAGTTATGTCCAGTTTATATATCGTAATTCCGGCATATAATGAATCGGAGAATATTGAGAAAACCATTGACCAGTGGTACCCAGTAGTGGAACGTCATAACGATGAGGGAAATTCCAGACTGGTGATTATTAACGACGGAAGTAAAGACAACACCTATGAACTCCTGCAGAAATGCGCTGCTACAAGACCCCTTCTTGTCTCACTGGATAAACCAAACGGCGGTCACGGTCCTACAGTACTTTATGGATATCGTTATGCCATCCGGCAGAAAGCCGATTATATTTTCCAGACTGATTCCGACGGTCAGACCAATCCAGACGAATTCGAGCCATTTTGGAACCAGAGGGGCCGGTATGATGCAATAATCGGCAGCCGCGCTGTACGTGGCGACGGAAAATCCAGAAAATTTGTAGAGAATGTTGTATGCTTTCTGCTGAGAATGATCTTCGGTGTAAAAGTTTCCGACGCCAATGCGCCGTACCGCCTGATGAAATCCAGCCTGGTAGCCAAATATATCGACAAACTCCCGGAAGACTTCAACATTCCCAACATTATGTTTACTACATACTTTGTCCACTACAAAGAAAAAGTACAATTCATAGACATCACCTTCAAACCCAGACAGGGCGGAACTAATTCCATTAATGTGAAGAAGATTGTGAAAATTGGCTGGAAGGCTGTGAAGGACTTCTATAAACTAAAGAAAGAGCTTTAGAGCTTGCTATATACAAAAAGAGCAGATAAATCTTACTCAACCTAAGATCTATCTGCTCTATTTTCTTATAATCCTTTACGCATTTTTCTTAATAGAAGCTCTCTTACGATCACGGGAATCCAGAATCTTCTTACGGATACGAAGGCTGCTTGGAGTAACCTCCAGAAGCTCATCTGTATCGATAAACTCAATAGCCTGCTCCAAACTGAGAACTCTTGGCGGAGTCAGTTTCAGTGCCTCATCAGCAGAAGAGGAACGAGTATTGGTCAGATGCTTGGTCTTGCAGACATTCAGCTCGATATCCTCTGCCTTGCCATTCTGTCCGATAACCATACCACTGTAAACCTTTGCGCCAGGTCCGATAAATAAAGTTCCACGCTCCTGAGCTGCAAACAGACCATAAGTAACAGCCTCGCCGCCCTCGAAAGCAATCAGGGAACCCTGTTTACGATACTGGAAATCTCCCTTATATGGAGAATAGCCATCAAAAATAGTATTGATAATACCAGTTCCCTTTGTGGAAGTAAGGAAATTTCCTCGGAAACCAATCAGTCCACGGGAAGGAATGTGGAACTCAAGACGAACGGAACCGTCGCTTGCAGTGCTCATTCCCTGCAGTTCACCCTTACGCTCGCTGAGCATCTGGATAACGGTACCGGAAAATTCCTCCGGAACATCAATGTAGGCAATTTCCATTGGCTCTAATTTCTTGCCACGTTCATCAATTTTGTAAAGTACCTCTGGCTTGCTGACTGCAAATTCATATCCCTCACGTCTCATATTCTCAATAAGAACGGAAAGATGAAGCTCACCACGTCCGGAAACCTTAAAGCACTCAGTTGTCTCAGTGTCTTCTACGCGAAGGCTGACATCTGTGTTCAACTCTCTGTAAAGTCTGTCACGGAGATGACGGGAGGTGATGTATTTACCCTCCTGTCCTGCAAGCGGGCTGTCATTTACCAGGAAGTTCATGGCGATAGTCGGCTCAGAAATCTTCTGGAATGGAATTGCCTCCGGGTTATCTCCGCCGCAAAGGGTATCTCCGATATGAATTTCAGCAATACCGGAAATTGCAACAATTGATCCGATAGTTGCCTCTTTTACCTCAACTTTATTCAGACCGTCAAACTCATAAAGCTTGCTGATCTTAACCTTCTGTTTTTTATCCGGATCGTGATGGTTCAGAAGAGTAAGCTCCTGGTTTACGGCAATAGTACCGCTTTCAACCTTACCAACGCCGATACGTCCAACATATTCGTTATAATCAATGGTACTGATCAGTACCTGTGTGTCTGCATCCGGGTCTCCCTCCGGAGCCGGGATGTATTTCAGAATAGCCTCAAACAGCGGCTCCATGTTCTCTGGTGTATCCTTCAGATCCAGAACAGCGTGTCCTGTTTTTGCAGATGCATAGAGGAATGGGCAGTCGAGCTGCTCATCGGAAGCACCAAGATCCATAAGAAGTTCCAGAACCTCGTCAACAACCTCGTCTGGCCTTGCTTCTGGACGGTCTATCTTATTAATGCAGACGATTACGTGCAGATCCAGCTCAAGAGCTTTTTTCAGAACGAATTTGGTCTGAGGCATAGCGCCTTCGAAAGCGTCAACCAGAAGGATAACGCCGTCTACCATTTTCAGTACACGCTCAACCTCGCCGCCGAAGTCAGCATGTCCTGGGGTATCGATAATGTTGATCTTTGTGTCTTTGTAATGAACTGCTGTGTTCTTGGAGAGAATTGTGATACCACGCTCTCTCTCAATATCGTTGGAGTCCATGACACGTTCCTGAACCTCCTGATTGGCACGGAAAACACCGCTCTGTTTCAGAAGCTGGTCTACCAGAGTGGTTTTACCATGGTCAACGTGGGCAATGATGGCTACGTTACGTACATCTTCGCGTTTCGTCTTCATAAAAATCGAAATCCTTTCTTTATCGGGCAGAGGGATTCTGCCTCTTTCTTTCCATATTAATGTAGTTTCTTCTTTATATTGTCCAAAACCTCAGTTTACCACATTTTTCGCGAATTACAAGGTGTTGAAAAAAAATTTTTGAATTTCTATGAAAAAAATATTTTAAATTTCTGGTTCTAAACAGGGTGATTTTCTCATAGATATTATAGACCAACAAGTAAGACAAGTATTATATGTCTGCAGAAAAAGTGAAAATAAGGAAGGAGAACTACAACATGGCAGATAAAATTATTGAAAACAATCAGGTTTCCATCACGGGAAAAATCGTTACAGGTTTCACATTCAGCCACCAGGTTTACGGAGAAGGATTTTATACCATGGATCTTCTGGTAAAGAGGCTTAGCGATTCTGAAGACAGGATTCCGGTGATGGTATCTGAAAGGCTGGTGGACGTTACCCAGGATTACGTGGGACAGTATGTGGAAATTCACGGACAGTTCCGTTCCTATAACCGTCATGAAGAAAAACACAACCGGCTGGTGCTTTCCGCATTTGCACGGGAATTAAAATTTCTGGAAGAAGAGGATTCTCTGGCACCGGTAAACCAGATTTTCCTGGACGGATATATCTGTAAGCCGCCTGTTTACCGGAAAACACCGCTGGGAAGAGAGATTGCCGATCTGCTTCTTGCAGTGAACCGACCTTATGGAAAATCAGATTACATACCGTGTATTTGCTGGGGACGAAATGCCCGCTATGCTTCAGCCTTTGAAGTGGGCGGTCATGTACTGATCTGGGGCAGGATCCAAAGCAGGGAATACATGAAGCGCATCGGGGAAAATGAGACACAGAAGAGAATCGCTTATGAGGTATCGGTGAGCAAGCTGGAGTATGTGTAAACCAACCGAAGTGGCGGGAAATACGCCATGGTCTGCCAGTTACTTTATGGAAGGCAACCAGCCCGATTTTTCTCCAAGTTTCTTCTGCTTGCATTTCTGCTGGTTTTGCGGTAATATAAGCATATTAAAAATGGCGCAGTTTGCGGTTCTTATTTGCAAAGCGCGATATCTGGAATATAATGAACGGTATCATTTGCGGAGACGGCATTGCGAGGAATGTTATTGATCTATGGCAGACGGTAACATTATTTTTAACAATAAGAGGAATCAGTATGGAAAAAGAAATAACAGAAGTATATTGCGGAAATGGCAGAGGTAAGACCACACTGGCAATTGGTCAGGCACTGCGGGCATCTTCTCAGGGCAAAAGTGTGATCATCATTCAGTTCCTGAAAGGAAATGAACGGCGTGAGCTGGACTTTCTGGAAGAACTGGATCAGCTGGATATCAAGATCTTCCGCTTCGAAAAGATGGAGAGCTGTTACGACCAGTTGAATGAGGAAGAGCAGGCTGAAGAGGAGCGCAATATTCTCAATGGTTTAAATTTTGCCCGTAAAGTGATTGCTACACAGGAATGTGATTTCCTGGTACTGGATGAAATTCTGGGACTTCTGGATAAGCATATTGCTACTGTTGATATGGTTGTCGGGCTTTTGAAACAGAAGGACGAATCCATGCATTTAATACTTACGGGAAATCGGGTAGACCCTGGCATTTTGGATTATGTGGACAGTGTGACTACCATTACCACTCTTGGAAGAGAGCAGAACTCATGATAAGGATGAATAGGAGGAAATAATATGGCAATTTTCAAAGGTGCAGCCGTTGCAATTGTAACCCCGATGCATGAAGATGGAAAGGTAAATTATGAGAAACTGGAAGAACTTCTGGAATATCAGATTGCGAACAGCACAGATGCAATCGTTATCTGTGGCACTACAGGCGAGTCTTCTACATTGACACATGGAGAACATCTCCAGACCATCAAATTTGCAATTGACAAGGTAGCTGGAAGAGTTCCTGTTATTGCAGGTACCGGTTCTAATTGCACAGAGACTGCAGTTATGATGTCTCAGGAAGCTGCTTCTTATGGCGCTGATGCACTTCTGATTGTGACTCCATATTACAACAAGGCAAGCCAGAAGGGTCTTATCCGTCATTATACAGAGATTGCCAATTCTGTACCGGAAACTCCGATCATCATGTATAATGTGCCAAGTCGTACAGGCTGCAATATCCAGCCTGCTACAGCAGTTGCTCTTGCGAAGAATGTGAAGAACATTGTGGGAATCAAGGCTGCAAGCGGAGATCTTTCCCAGATTGCCAAGATGATGTCCATGGCTGACGGAGCTCTTGAGCTCTATTCCGGAAATGATGACCAGGTACTTCCGATCCTTTCCCTTGGCGGACTTGGAGTAATCTCTGTTTTATCCAATGTTGCTCCGAAGAATACACATGACATGGTTATGAAATTTATGGAGGGAGACCTTGCTGGTGCTGCCAGACTTCAGCTTGAGGCTGTTCCGCTTATCAATGCACTGTTCTGCGAGGTAAACCCGATTCCGGTTAAGACTGCCCTGAACCTGATGGGCTGGAAAGTGGGACCGACCCGTATGCCTCTTTGTGAGATGGAGCCGGAGAATGAGGAGAGACTGAAAAAAGCTCTTGCTGATTACGGAATTAAGCTTGCATAAATAATGTTGAAATCCCGGACAGAGCCTGTCAGCTCTGGTGTGCGGCAGCATATTGTCTGACAGCGGCTGACGGGATTTCTTTGTAATATGTAAGCAGAGAAAAACAGAGCGCGTATATTGTTGAAATAATTTTTACAAGCTCGTTAATTTACAGTAAGAAAGGAAAAAATAAAATGGTTAAAATTATCATGCACGGATGTAACGGTCATATGGGACAGGTTATTTCCAATATTGTTGAGAAGGATGCAAATGCCCAGATCGTAGCAGGAATCGACATTGCAGACCAGGGGAAAAACAGCTATCCGGTATTTACAAACATTGACGATTGCCAGGTGGAAGCAGATGCTGTTATCGATTTTTCCTCCCCGAAGGCTTTTGATAAGCTGATGGACTACTGCGAGAAGAAAAATATGCCGGTAGTTCTTTGCACCACAGGTTTAAGTGAAGAGCAGCTTGCAAGAGTAGAAGAGAGTGCAAAAAAGATCGCCGTTCTGAAATCTGCCAACATGTCCCTTGGAATCAATACTCTTTTGAAACTGGTTCAGGATGCAGCTAAGGTTTTGGCAGCAGCTGGTTTTGACATGGAGATTGTAGAGAAGCACCATAACCTGAAAGTGGATGCACCAAGCGGAACAGCTCTTGCCCTTGCAGATAGTCTGAACGAGGCAATGGACAACCAGTATCATTACGTATATGACCGCAGCCAGAGAAGAGAGAAACGTGACGCTAAGGAGATCGGTATTTCCGCAGTTCGCGGAGGCTCTATTGTTGGCGAGCATGAAGTGATTTTTGCCGGACCGGATGAAGTGATCGAATTTAAGCACACAGCATATTCTAAGGCTGTATTTGGCAAGGGTGCTGTAGAAGCAGCGAAATATCTTGCCGGAAAACCAGCTGGAAGATATGATATGAGCAACGTGATCGAAGGTTAACAGAAATATACAAAAATTGTAAAATGCATACAAAATAATTGTTGAATTTATGGATTTACAGATAGCAATGTGTTTGCTATAATTCCATCATAAGTTGCAACGGAGCAAACTACTTAGAGAGTTTGCTCCGTTTTTTGCGTTTATGGTATGGCAGGTCAGAGTATTTGCTGATAAAGCATTTTTGCACTTGTTTCCATAACGTACCGAAACTTCATAAGAGAGAAATGCAATATCGCATTTCTGCCATGCAGAAAGGGCTGCCACAGGGCGGTCCTTTTTGCGTTAGTAAAGCTGGAAATCGGGATAGCATAACTGCGATGGTCTGAAGGTTGCAGTAAAAGAGGGCGCAACTTCTTATAACGTAGCGCAGAGCTTCCTGGATGAGAATCCGGATGTTTCCTATGAGATTGTTCAGTACAAGGATACAGTAGGATGCGTATCTGACCTTTTGGCAGGCCGTGTGGATGTTGTGGTAAACGATCTTCTGAACCAGAAGATTCTTTCCCAGGAATATGAAGGTGCCAAGATCGTGTGTGATCCATTTACCCATGCAGAGAACGCCATCGCCGTACAGAAGGGAAAAGATGATCTGCTTGCATTTATCAATGAATGTATTGACGAGTATTATGCAGACGGCACTTATGATACACTCTGGACAAAATGGATCGATGCTTCCGGCGAGGGAGAAGAAGCAGCTGCAGCAGAAGATGCGAAAACCGCTGAATAAAGCATAATAGTGAAAGGACTGAACAGTTACAATAAAACACAGATATGTTTCTATGCAGAAAGCGCGTTACTGGTCACTCCGTGACCAGTAATACCGGAAGAGTAAGGAAGAAAGGATAAACCGGCTATAATTACTGGCCACAGGGGAAATAGTATGGTAACATTGAAATGGTCACTTGTATTTGATAAAATGACATCACTGCTCCAGGGATGCGCAGTGACGATGGAAATATCGGTTCTCACACTTATTTTTGGTACGATTCTGGGTGTTGTGCTTGCGTTGATGAGAGACAGCCACATAAAAGTGGTATCCAGACTGGCACAGATGTACATCTGGATCTGGAGAGGAACCCCGCTGATGGTGCAGGCATTTCTGATCTATTTCGGTTTGCCAAACCTGGGCATTACTTTCAGCGCTATGACAGCAGGTGTGCTTTCCATGTCTTTAAATACAGGCGCATACATTGCAGAAATTGTCCGTTCCGGTATCCATGCTATTGACCCGGGGCAGAGAGAAGCAGCCAAAGCACTTGGAATGCCCTGGCATCTGGAAATGCTTCGAATTGTGGCACCACAGGCAACCAAGATCTGCATTCTTCCTCTTGTAAACCAGTTTATTGCCACCATCAAAAATACTTCTATTTTGTCCGCCATCACTTTGACAGAGCTGACAAGAGAGGGAACCTTGATCGCTTATAATTCTTTCCATTATTTTGAGCCGTACATAGCTGTTGCGGTATTATATCTGATCCTGACAACTATATTTACCCAGATTGCAGGAGTTTTGGAAAGGAGGATGGCATAAATGGCAGAAGATGTTATTTTAAGTGTAAAAAATATCAGCAAAAGCTTTGGGGATCTTCAGGTGCTGAAGGAAATCGGTTTTGACATACATAAAGGGGAAAAGATTGCAATCCTTGGTCCCAGCGGTTCTGGTAAATCCACAATTCTCCGGTGTATCAACCAGCTGGAAACCTACGACAGCGGCGAAATCGATTATATGGGAAAACCTGTGAATTCCGGTCAGGCACTGCATGAGCTGCGGCAGCATATTGGAATGGTTTTCCAGAGATTTAACGTTTTTACCCATATGAGTGTGCTGCAGAATGTGATCGAGGCACCGGTTCATGTGAAAAAAGTCCCCAAACAGGAGGCAATTGTAAAGGCAAAAGATTTGCTGAAAATGGTTGGGCTGGAAGGCAGGGAAGAGGCAATGGCTAAGAATCTTTCCGGCGGCCAGCAGCAGAGGGTTGCGATCGCAAGAGCAATGGCCATGAATCCGGAAGTGATCCTTTTTGATGAGCCTACAAGCGCACTGGATCCAGAGCTGGTTGGAGAGGTTTTAAGTGTTATCCGTAAAGTAGCAGCAGAAGGAGTATCCATGGTTATCGTCACCCATGAGATGAATTTTGCCAGAGAAGTAGCGGATCGGATTTTGTTTATGGAAGATGGCGTGATCGTGGAGGATGCGCCTCCGGAAGAGTTTTTTGAGCATCCGAAGAATGATCGTATTCGTCAGTTTATCAGGAAAGTTGAGGAAAGGTAATTCGGGATGGACTACATAATCAAAGATGGCTGGATCGTAAATGGGAAAAAGGAAAAGCCATTTCATGGAGATCTTGTAATAGAAAATGGGAAAATTGCGGAAGTGGGAACTCATGTGGAGATTCCAGCCGATTTTCCAAAAGAGCGTGTTCTGAATGCGGCCGGTGGTTATATAACCCCCGGCTTCCTTGACATTCACAGACACGGAGACTGGCAGGCCTTTGGAAACGGGGATGATGAGCTTTTGAACCGGCAGGGACTGACGACGGTGGTGAATGGAAACTGTGGGCTTTCGGTGGCTCCGGCTGGGGAGAAATTTGGGAAAGAGATTGCCAGATTTCTCAGCAGTGTGACTGGGGATTTTCGTTGGGGAAAAGATGAAAATACAGATGATACCGAAGGTGTACTTTTCTCAAAAAAGAAAGAGGAGTCTTGCGGAATTTCAGAGAAAGAAATCGAGATAGCTGCTCTTAGAATTATGTCAACCATGTCCGCCTACATGTCAGCTCTTGGAAAAGAAAAGCGCAGCGTCAACACTGGAATGCTTGCAGGAAATGGAACCATCCGCGCCAGTGTAAAAGGCTATGCTTCCGGGAAGCTTTCCAAGGAAGAATTACATCAGGTGTGGAAGGCTGTGGAGGAAGCTCTGTCAGCAGGAGCGCTTGGAATCAGCCTTGGAATTGCCTATGCCCCGGAATTTGAATATGACAGAGATGGGCTTGTGGAAGCACTGCAGCCCTTGAAGGGGACGGACATTCCCATTACCACCCATATCCGAAATGAAGGAGATGGAATCCTGCTGGCTCTGCAGGAAGTGATTTCCGTGGCGGAAGAGCTGCAGATTCCCTTGCATGTAAGCCATATGAAGTGTATCGGGCGGAAAAACTGGGGCGGGACTCCGGTGAAAATCCTGAAGCTGTTTGACCAGGCGGCAGAGCGGGGCGTGAAGGTGGATTTTGACCTGTATCCCTATCTGACTGGTTCCACCCAGCTGGTACATCTTCTTCCCCCACAGTTTCAGGAGGGCGGTACCGATGCAATCTGCGCAAGGCTGGCAGATCCGTTTTGCAGGAAGGAGATTACGAAGGTGCTGAAGCAGCCTTCCGATATTTTTGAGAACATTGTGGAGCTGGCTGGCTTTGATATGATCTATGCCAGCACTTTACATACGGAGAAATTCGGCAGCTTTGCAGGACAGTCTATTGCGAAGATCGCAGAGCAGTTTGGACAGGATCCTTATGATACCCTGTATGACATTCTCCTGGAAGAGCGCTGCCAGGTTACCATGCTGGATACCATTGCCTCAGAGGAGGACATGCTGTATTTTTTGAAAGACAGCCGGGCAAATCTGATCTCAGATGCGATCTATCCCGCAGGGGGCAAATATCATCCCAGAGTTTACGGGGCTTTTCCGAAGCTTCTTACTGCTTACGTGCGTGATAAAAAGATTTTTTCCATAGAAGATGCTGTATATAAGATGACAGCAAAACCGGCGCAGGTGCTGGGTCTCCCTCTGGGTACCCTGGAAAAAGGAATGCCCGCAGATATCAATGTATTTCATCTGGACCAGTTAAGCGTTCATGCAGATTTCCAGAATCCAAACCAGTATTGTACAGGATTTGATTATGTGCTGGTGGGCGGAGAGATTGCGGTAGCCCATGACGTGTGGAGAAATTCCAAAAGCGGCAGGATCGTGCGGAAACAACAGTGATAAGTGAAGAATGGAAATGTCCGGATTGATGGATTTTTTAAATGTAAATTTCTTCCAGAATAGTTTCTTTCTCATCTGTACATATTAGGAGCATACAGCAATGTTTACTGTTCGCAGGCTGAGTTCCGCCAGGCGGAACGGTCATTTTCGCGAAAGTGGACAGTAACGTGTTTTCAGCTGAAAATAAGAAAAGGAGACAGATGAGATGAAAAAAATGAAACGAATGCTCATAGGTACTTTGCTGGTATTTACATTATGTATGCTTACAGCCTGTGGAAATGACAATAACAATGCAGCGGATGAGGTTCAAAATAATGCAAATGAGGACGCCATTGATAAGGATAACGTGGAGAATGGAACTGCAGAGGATGAAAACATGGTGGATGACGCGGGCGACAGCGTAAATAATGGTGCAGACGGAGCTGGAACTGCTGATACCGCAGTACCAGATGATGCAGGCACTGCCGGAGATGCAGATGTTCCCGGTGATAATGTGACAGACAATAACAATTCCGTTTCCGGTGCTCTCGGAGAAGGTGTGGAAGAATTAGGTGATGGAGTAGCTGATGGTGTCCGTGATGTTGGTGAAGGTGTGGGCAACGCTGTAGAAGATGTTGGAGATGCTGTGGATAATGCAGCGAATGGAAGATAATAAAAAAATAGAGGTAAAATGAAAAGGTGTTGAATGAAGAGAGGTGTTTCATTCAACGCCTTTTTGTGATATGATTTCAATAAATTTGTGAGCAAAATACAGGATAGCTACAACTTAATTGCAATGCAAGAAAAGGAGGATCATCATGAAATTTCGTCCATGCATAGATATACATAATGGAAAGGTAAAGCAGATCGTAGGAGGAAGCTTGAAGGATGCGGGAAACCAGGCACAGGAGAATTTTGTGTCAGAGCAGGATGCAGCTTTTTATGCTTCCTTATATAAAGAAAAAGGTCTGAAGGGAGGACATATTATCCTTCTGAACAGTGCGGATTCTGAATACTTCCAGGCTACAAAAGCCCAGGCCATGCTGGCCCTTGGCGCTTATCCAGGAGGTCTTCAGATCGGAGGCGGTGTAAACCCGGACAATGCGGCAGATTATCTTGCTGCTGGAGCCAGTCATGTGATCGTCACCTCCTATGTGTTCCGTGATGGCCATATTTCCTGGAAAAATCTGGAGAAGATGGTAGATGCAGCCGGAAAAGAACACCTTGTCCTTGATCTCAGCTGTCGTAAAAAAGAGGATGCATACTATGTAGTCACAGACCGCTGGCAGAAATTTACAGAGGAGGAGGTAACTCTGGAACTGATGGAAAAGCTGGGTGCCTATTGCGATGAATTTCTCATCCATGCAGTGGATGTGGAGGGCAAGGCAAAAGGTATAGAAGTTTCCCTGGCGAAGCTTCTGGGAAAATACGAAGGCCATCCTGTGACCTACGCCGGCGGTGTTGGAAGCGTGGAGGATATCCAGCTCCTGAAACAGGCAGCAGGAGGAAAACTGGATGTGACAGTAGGAAGTGCCCTGGATCTGTTCGGCGGCACCATACCATTTGAAAAATTGATAGGTAATTTATAAATGTGAAAAAATTCGTAATTTTTTCAGAAAATGATGTTAATTTTTAGAGTAATGTGTTATAATATACCCATCAAACAGCAAAGGGGATGGAAGCATGAAATTCATTATCAGCGGAAAGAACATCACAGTGACAGACGGGCTTCGTACAGCAGTAGAGGATAAGCTCGGTAAACTGGAAAGGTATTTCACTCCTGACACTGAAGTTGTCGTAACTCTTAGTGTAGAAAAAGAAAGACAGAAAATCGAGGTGACGATCCCGGTTAAGGGCAACATCATCCGTTCCGAGCAGGTCAGCAACGATATGTATGTATCAATCGACCTTGTAGAGGAAGTAATTGAACGTCAGCTCAGGAAATACAAGAACAAGATCGTAGATAAGCAGCAGTCAGCTGCCAACTTCCAGAAAGCATATCTGGACAAGGATTATGAAGAGGACGAAGAGGTTAAGATCATTCGTACCAAGAAATTCGATATCAAGCCTATGTATCCAGAAGATGCATGTGTCCAGATGGAACTTCTTGGACATAATTTCTTCGTATTCTGCAATGCAGAGACTGATCAGGTGAATGTAGTTTACAAGCGTAAGGGGAATACCTACGGACTGATCGAGCCGGAGGATTAATAGAGATATATCCGTTTGAAAAATAAAACAGGTGAATAGGAAGGGCGTGTGAAAAAACGAAAGTTTTTTCACATGCCCTTGTTTTTTTGCTTTGACGGAGCAGCTGGAATTGGTCTGGCACTGCTGTAGCTTCATCTGGCAGAAACGGATCAGTATCATGTGACCAGATTTCTGGATGATCCGTTCCCTGATGAAAAAGTGATAAAAATTTGAATTTTAAAGTAATTCTTCAGCAAGCTCCCTGGCGGATAGTACGCGGACAGGGAGCTCGCTTTCGTCATAAATACTGTAGGCCAGAAATCCGGTTCCATTTTCTAATGGGATGGTATGGGTGTGCATATCCGGATGCAGAGTGAGAATCTCCCGGAAATTTCCGGTGATCCCTTCTCCGGTAAGTTTGACGGCGCTTTCCTTCATAGCCCAGATCCGGCAGAAATCCTGGGGGGACTTTAGGGAAATAAGCTCCTCCTGAGTGCAGACTCTTCGGATAAGAGATTCCCGGGGCTCGGTGAGCTTCTGGATATCCAGACCAATTTCCCTGTCATGCAAGGCACAGCCTACGAAATTTCCGCTGTGGCTGAGATTAAAAAACGGCATATTTTCCCCACGGAAAAATGGTTTCCCAGAAGAGGTTTTCTGGAAATCCGGGATTTCCCGGAAACCATATTCCTGTTTAAGTCCATAACGCAAAAGCAGCCAGGCCAGGGCAGAACGCTTCTGGTCTTCCGGCAATTTAAAATGCTGAACATATTCCCTGCGTGCAACAGGCAATGAGAAAATCATCTGGTGAAGCAATTCGTTTGAAATTAAGTCCAGTTCCTGAAAAAGATAAATCATATAAAAATTCTCCTAAAACATAAAATAATTTGAGGCTGATTTGGGGTATAAATTCATTTTACTTTAATATATCATATGGGAGACATATTTTGTTCATCAAATATTTATTGTTTTCCATGACAAAAAGTGTTAAAATAGACTGGTATGTTAAACAAAATAAATAATTTTAAATGAAATGAAATCAGTTATATTACACAATATAGCATCTAAAAAGATAGACAGGAGTATAAAAGCTAAATGAACATGTTTTCAAAAGTTTTCGGAACCCGCAGCCAGCGAGAGGTTAAGCGTATCATGCCTCTCGTTAAGAAAATCGAGGATCTGCGTCCCGAAATGCAGAAATTAACCGACGAAGAACTTCGTGGTAAGACAAGAGAGTTTAAGAAACGCCTGGAAGAGGGAGCTACCCTGGATGATCTTTTACCAGAGGCATTTGCTACCGTCCGTGAGGCTGCCAAGCGAGTACTTGGAATGGAGCATTTCGAAGTACAGCTCATCGGTGGAATCGTACTTCATCAGGGCCGTATCGCCGAGATGAAAACTGGTGAAGGTAAGACCCTTGTAGCTACATTGCCTTCCTATCTGAATGCCCTGGAGGGCAAAGGTGTTCACGTTGTCACAGTCAATGATTACCTGGCGAAACGTGATGCCGACGAGATGGGACAGGTTCACAGATTCCTTGGGCTGACTGTAGGCGTAGTTCTGAACGACATGAAGCCGGAAGAACGCCGCGAGGCATATAACTGTGATATTACTTATGTTACAAATAACGAACTTGGATTTGACTATCTTCGTGATAACATGGTTATCTACAAGGAGCAGCTGGTACAGCGTGACCTTCACTACTGTATCATCGACGAGGTCGACTCCATTTTAATCGATGAGGCTCGTACTCCTCTGATCATTTCCGGTCAGAGCGGCAAGTCCACCAAGCTGTATGAGGTTTGCGATATCCTTGCACAGCAGCTGGAGCGTGGAGAAGCCAGCCATGAGATGACCAAGATGGCAGCTATCATGGGTGAGGAAGTTATCGAGACCGGTGACTTTGTTGTAAATGAGAAGGATAAGATTGTCAACCTTACCGAGCAGGGTGTGAAGAAGGTTGAGAAATTCTTCAGTATTGAGAATCTTGCAGATCCGGAGAACCTTGAGATCCAGCACAATATCATCCTTGCACTTCGTGCTCATAATCTGATGCACCGTGACCAGGATTACGTTGTAAAAGATGACGAGGTTATGATTGTTGATGAGTTTACCGGACGTATCATGCCGGGCCGTCGTTATTCGGATGGTCTCCACCAGGCAATCGAGGCAAAAGAGCATGTTAAGGTAAAACGCGAGAGCAAAACTCTTGCAACCATCACCTTCCAGAACTTCTTTAACAAATACGATAAGAAAGGCGGTATGACCGGTACTGCCCTTACTGAGGAGAAAGAGTTCCGTGATATCTATGCTATGGACGTTGTTGAGATCCCGACCAATAAGCCGGTTCAGCGTAAGGATTTAGACGATGCCGTATATATGACCAAGAAAGAGAAATTCAATGCAGTTGTCCAGTCTGTAAAGGAAGCTCATGAGAAGCAGCAGCCTGTACTGGTTGGTACTATTACCATTGAGACTTCTGAGCTCATTAGCCGTATGCTGAAGAGAGAGGGAATCCCGCACAATGTATTGAATGCCAAGTTCCATGAGCTTGAGGCTGAGATCGTAGCACAGGCTGGTCAGGCCGGTGCCGTTACCATCGCAACCAATATGGCAGGTCGTGGTACGGATATTAAGCTTGACGATGTATCAAGAGCAGCCGGCGGTCTGAAGATTATCGGTACAGAGCGTCATGAGTCCAGACGTATTGATAACCAGCTGCGTGGACGTTCCGGACGTCAGGGAGATCCAGGAGAATCCCGTTTCTATATTTCTCTTGAGGACGATCTGATGCGTCTGTTCGGATCTGAGCGTCTGATGAAGGTGTTCACATCTCTTGGTGTAGCTGAGAATGAGCAGATTGAGCATAAGATGCTTTCCAACGCCATCGAGAAGGCACAGGAGAAAATCGAGTTTAACAACTTCGGTATTCGTAAGAATCTTCTTGATTACGACCAGGTTAACAATGAGCAGCGTGAGATCATCTACAAAGAGCGCCGCCAGGTGCTGGATGGCGAGAACATGCGCGATGCCATCTACAAGATGATTACAGATATTGTAGATAATGCAGTAGATATGTGTTTCTCTGAGGATGTAGATTCTGAAGAGTGGGATCTGAATGAGTTCAACAGTGTTCTCCGTCAGATCATCCCAATCGAGCCGCTTACAGCTGAGAAGGTTAAGGGTAAGAAAAAGAATGAGATGAAGCATCTGATCAAGGAGGAGGCTGTGAAGCTTTACGAGGCGAAGGAGTCCGAATTCCCGGAGCCAGAGCAGCTGCGTGAGCTTGAGCGCGTTATCCTTCTGAAGAGCATTGACAGCAAGTGGATGGATCACATTGATGACATGGAGATTCTCCGCCAGGGTATCGGTCTGACTGCTTATGGACAGAGAGATCCGGTTGTTGAGTACAAGATGGCCGCATTTGATATGTTTAACAGCATGATCACTTCCATTCAGGAGGACACCGTCAGAATGCTGTATCATGTTCATGTGGAGCAGAAAATCGAGCGTGAGCAGGTGGCTAAGGTTACTGGTACTAACAAGGATGATTCCAGTGTTCGTAAGCCGGTTCAGAGAAAAGAAATTAAGGTTTATCCGAATGATCCGTGTCCTTGCGGAAGCGGTAAGAAGTACAAACAGTGCTGCGGCAGAAAGACTGCTAATGTTTAAATCAGAGTGATTATAGAGAGCGAATTTCCAGAGGCGCGAGGTCTTGAAAATTCGCTCTTTTGCTATTTAATGTGTTGGTCGTTATCCCGGACGCGATTTCACAATGTATATTCACCGCCGCGCGTCGCAACGTTCCGGCAAGCTAATGACTAACTACGACTAAGACGCTCAGGAAAGCCTTCGCGCCTAAGTCTCCGTAAGTCATGGATCTCGCCTCCACTAAAACCGCTCCTGAAATGCGCGGCTTGCGAATATACATTGCAAAATCGCTGG
>NZ_JADPEX010000033.1:0-52780 GCF_015668065.1 Ruminococcus sp. 1001713B170207_170306_F1
ACAGAACGAAGAGCCAATGGCAAGTTAAGATGGGGAAAACCTCATTTTAACTTGTACTAAATCTTGACATAGTACCAATATTTACTGAGAAGAGGTGGTAATTATTTTGAATATCATGTATAATAGAAATCTACTGGTTACAGAATGGATAGATTTATCTGGTATGGTTATAATAAATGCCAGATTACAGATTCCGTTCAGGATTAATAGGAAGCTTTGTAGGTTTTCTTTATTAACTGGTCTTGCGGGAAGAAGGTGTTTTGAGGGGGGCTTACAGTATAGTTAGGAGTTATACATTATGAAGAAATCGGATACAGAACAGGAACAGCCTGGTCTGGAAGAGAATAAAGTTCCCGACAGCCAGTCCAAGCGGGAGCTTGACAGAGAATTACAGGAACTGGCAGAGAAGGAACACCAGGAAGAGATATATTACGAAGAACGACGGCGCGAGAGACATGAGCGCAATCTGAAGAGAAAGAAGAGGCAGATACGGAATCGTAATCTGGCTCTTATTATTACTGCTTTGGCAGTGTTGGGCGGTGTGGGATACTTTTATAGAGAGCAGACAGGGTTAAAAGACGGCATGGAAACGCTGGTAGCCAAGGTAAGGGATTTGGTTCCTGATAAGAATTCCGGTAAAGAGAGCAAGGCAGCAGAAGAACTGGCAAAGGCTGACCAAAGCACCGAAAGCATCGAAAACCCCGAAAGCACCGAAAACCCCGATATTAATACAGAGGAAGCTGCTGACAGCTCAGACAGTACAGATATACAACCGGAATCTGGTGAAGGCACGGCAGATGACAGTGATGAGACAACTGGAAATACAGATGACAATTCAGAGGATACTGCACAGGATAAATCCGGGAATATGTCCGATAAAGAGAAAACAGAAGATAATTCTTCAGATTCTGCAAATCAGCCAGAGCAGGAAGCAGCCCAGACAGCAGCCATAGATTTAAATGGGGTTATGCCACAGGCAGCAGCTGCCGGCACAGGTATCATCAGGAGGCAGATCCGTCACGAGAAGAAGGTACTGACCACAGCCAAGGAGAAAGCTGCCCAGTATGATTATGACGGTGCAATCAGCCTTTTGCAGAAGGACAATGCATATGTGAGAAATGTCCATTTTCAGAATGCTGCAGAGAAATTCCAGAAGAAAAAGGATAAATGTGTAGCCTGGTCTCCGGAACAGGTAACTCACATTTTTTATCATTCCCTGATCGTGGATACTTCCAAGGCGTTTGATGGAGATTACAAGACAGATGGTTATAATCAGGTTATGACCACTATGGATGAGTTTAATAAGATAACCCAGATCATGTATGACGAGGGATATGTAATGGTAAACCTTTATGATCTGGCAGACGTTGATGAAAATGGGAAAATGCAGGCAAAGCAGATTTATCTTCCTAAGGGAAAAACACCGTTTGTTCTTTCGCAGGACGATGTATGTTATTATCACTCCCAGGATGGAGATGGAATTGCCACCAAGCTTGTTATAGACGAAGAGGGGAAGGTTCGCAACGAATATGTACAGGATGATGGAAGCACAGTTGTAGGTGACTATGATGTTGTACCGCTGATCGACCGGTTTGTGGAGGAACATCCTGATTTTGCATATCATGGACATAAGGGAATTGTAGCGCTTACAGGCTACAATGGAATCCTGGGTTACCGCACAGATATCAGCTATCAGACAAGACCAGATGATCTGAATGATGATAAAAAGGCGTGGCTTGACGCGCATCCTGATTTTGATCTGGATACAGAGCGGGCAGAAGCGAAAAAGGTCGCAGATGCCATGAAGGCGGAGGGCTGGACTTTTGCCAGCCATACATGGGGACATAAAAACATGTCCACAGTTTCCATGGAACGCCTTGAAACAGATACACAGAATTTCAAAGAGAACATTGACCCGCTTATTGGCGGAACAGATATTATTATCTTTGCTTTCGGAGCAGATATTAATAACGGCGGAGAGTACACTGGCAATGAGAAATTTGAATATCTGAAATCCCAGGGCTATGATTATTATTGCAATGTGGACTCTAACAAATATTTTGTACAGATGACGGATGAATATTTCCGAATGGGAAGAAGAAATGTGGATGGATACCGAATGTATTACAATCCGGACATGCTGGCAGATCTGTTTGACGTAAGCCAGGTATTTGACTCATCCAGACCCACTCCTGTACCGCCGATGAACGGCGGCTGATAAGACCAGCTGCACAAAAATCATGCATTCGCATGATTTCGCGCTGAGATTCCCGGGGTTTCTGTGAACGTTGTTCACAAAAAGCACCTCGCGGAACGTTTCCAGTGAACAGTAACGGTGGAGAGGCAAAATAAAAATGATTGCCTCAGTGGGCTTTCTTTTTAATAGAAAATGTGATAATTTTATAAAAGAGTAACTGAAGGGAGTATGAAATGAAAAGAAAAGTATATTTGGCAGCGTTAGTAATGTGTATGGCACTTGCTGTAAATGGCTGCGGAAGTGATAAAGAAACTACCAGTACAGAGAGTGAGAGCACTGCCACAGAGCAGCAGGCAGAGGATTCGGCAGAGGAAGAAGAGGTACAGGAACCTTATACAGATTCTACCGGTGCGACACGCCTGGTTTCAGTGGATAATGTGGAGAAATACGTTACAATTGCAGACTATAAGGGGATAACTCTTGATAATTCTGTACCAGAAGTGACAGATGAGGATATTGAGAATCGTATCGCAGAGAATTTGAAAGATAATTCAGTGGAAGTGACAGATGAGAACGCTGTCATCCAGAATGGTGATACCGCTACTATTAATTTCGTAGGTACAAAAGACGGGGAAGCTTTTGAAGGTGGAACTGGTAATAATTATGACCTTGTGATCGGAAGCGGCACAATGATTCCCGGATTTGAAGAAGGAATCGTGGGAATGAAGAAGGGTGAGACTAAAGACGTATCGGTAACCTTCCCGGAGAGCTACCGCAACAGTGAACTGGCTGGACAGGATGCAGTATTCCAGATTACCGTGCAGAGCTTTAAGAGACCACCGGAACTGACCGATGACTGGGTTGCAGCGAATACCGATTACAAGACAATTGATGAATATAAGGCTTCTGTTCGCGCACAGCTGGAGCAGGAGGCACAGGATCAGGCCGACAGCAGTCTGCGCAGCACTGCATGGAATACTGTTTACACCAATTCTGAGGTTGTGGAATATCCGGAGAAAGACGTAGAAGAGGCAGTGAAGACATTTAAGAAACAGGCAGAAGCATACGCGAAGCAGGGAAATATGGAGCTTGAAGACTTCGTAGAGTCTCAGGGCGTTTCCATGGATGATTTCGAAGCCCAGTGCCAGCAGTATGCCCAGGCCAAGGTAAAACAGAATCTGCTTATTCAGGGAATCATGGACGCAGAGGGAATGACTCTGGAGGATGAGGAAAGCCTTGCAATCCAGAATCAGCTGGTAGAGCAGTATGCTTCTGGCGATCTTGCAGTTCTTATCGATACTTACGGTCAGGTTGCAGTGGATGAGAGTATCGGACTTATGAGAGTTCAGGATTTCATTATTGCAAATGCAAATTATGATCAGACAGCAGCGGATACATCTGCTGAAGGTGAGGCCGCACAGGCTGCTGAGGGAACAGAAGCAGCAGATCATGCAGATGGCAGTACAACTGACGGACAGAGCACGGATGGCGGGGATACAGCAGAAGAGCAGGAAGCTGGTGCAACCGCAGATACAGGCACAGCAGCGGATGCTTCAACAGATACACAGGATGACAGTACGGAGAATTGACGGTTGCCGCTTATAACAGAAACAGCAGCCAATGAATCTCAGGAGGGAATGGAGTTATGATTATTAAAAATGGAGAAGTTTTTCAGGAGGATGGAAGCTTCAGATTACAGGATCTGTATGTGGAGAATCATAGAATCGTGGCTTCAGAGGATGAGGTTACGGACAAGACGATTGTAGACGCGGCTGGGCTCAGGGTGCTTCCGGGGCTGGTGGATATTCACAGTCACGGTGCATTTGGACATGATTTTTCTGATGCTGATCCGGAAGGACTTAAGATTATTCTGAAATACGAAAAGAGTCACGGAATTACTTCCTATTGTCCTACTTCCATGACATTGCCGGCAGAAGAACTGAAGGAAATTTTTGCTACTATTAAGACTGTGGGAGAAATGAAAGACGGAGCTGCTGTCCGGGGAATCAATATGGAAGGCCCATTTCTGGATGCGAAGAAAAAAGGCGCCCATGTGGAGGGCTATATCCGCAAACCAGATGCCGGATTTTTCCGTGAACTGAATGAATATTCCGGAAATATGGTGAAGCTGGTAACTCTGGCACCGAATGTGGATGGTGCTATGGAATTCATTGATGAGGTACATAATGAGGTGTGCATTTCCCTTGGTCATACAGCAGCTGATTACGATACAGCAGCGGAGGCCATGAGAAGAGGTGCACACCATGTGACACATCTTTATAATGCCATGCAGCCACTGGCGCACAGAGAACCAGGACTGATCGGAGCTGCCTGTGATGATGGGCAGTGTATGGCAGAGATGATCTGTGATGGCATTCACATTCATCCCGCTGTGATCCGCGCTACATTTAAGATGTTTGGACCAGAGAGGATTGTACTGATCAGTGACTCTATGATGGCTACTGGAATGGAGAACGGAACCTACCAGCTGGGTGGACAGGAAGTAACGATGAAGGACTGTAAGGCAACTTTGAAGGACGGTACGATTGCCGGTTCTGCTACGAACCTGTATGATTGTATGCGCAAGGCTGTTTCTTTTGGTGTTCCCCTTGAAGAAGCGATTTTTGCAGCAACACGAAATCCGGCAAAGAGTATTGGTATTTATGATGAAGTTGGTTCCCTTTCTGTTGGAAAGAAAGCGGATATTCTTCTTGTAACAGATGATCTGGAGCTGAGAGAAGTGCTATGACAGAACTTTTTTGCGGAAAATTTTTTCCACTATGTAACGAGAGATAAAGAGGGAATATGAATGGATAGAAGGGTTTTGCGCGAAAGAATGCGCAGGAAACAGCGCCAGATAAGACGAAGGAAGATCATTAAGCTGGTTACCTATGTTGTGGCAATGGTGCTGGCTGTGATTTTTGTAATAAGAGGAGTGATTTTTCCAATCGTAAGTCGTGTGGGAGGAAAGAGTACTGGAAAATCACAGAGCGTGCAGGCGGATGCAGGTGACGGAGCTGCTTCGAATGCGGATTCCAATTCTACAGATGCTCTGAGACAGCCTCTGAAAGGACAGAGCGATGTGACCAAGGTTTCTTCACTGACTCCAGGCTGGCATGAGGATTCCAGCGGACGCTGGTATCAGAATGCAGATGGTACATATTATACCAATGGTTTTGCAGAGATTGACGGAGTGAAATATGCATTTGATTCCAATGGATACATGCAGACCGGCTGGGTGACCAAGGGGGTAAACGATTATTATTTTAATGAGGATGGTTCTTACAATGCTGAGAAGAAACGCCCTTTGATCGCACTTACCTTTGATGATGGTCCGGGACAGTATACAGACAAGCTTCTGGACTGTCTGGAGGAGAACAATGCACATGCTACCTTCTTTATGTTGGGACAGCTGGTTGGACAGTATCCGGACGAAGTGAAGAGAATGGTGGAACTTGGCTGTGAGATCGGAAACCATTCCTGGGATCATCAGGATATGCTGAATCTGAGTATTGATGATGTTATAAAGGAATTCGGCGATACCGATCAGGCATTGATCGATGCCTGTGGACAGGAGTCCACGGTAATTCGTCCGCCTTATGGAGACTGCAATGATGAAATTATTTCGGCAGTTGGGAAACCTTTTATTTTGTGGTCTATTGACAGTCTGGACTGGAAATATCTGGATGCAGATCTGGATTACAATGGCATTATGAATGACAGCAATCTGGGAGACGGAGCCGTTATTCTGATGCATGATATTCATGGTCCTTCAGTTGATGCGGCACTCAGACTGATTCCAGATCTTATTGCACAGGGATATAAACTGGTAACGGTAAGTGAGATGGCAGCGGCGAAGAATGTTACCCTTCAGCCAGCAAAATATGCAGAGTTCTGGCAGAGCGCCCTTGATGCAGGTTATGTGCCTGGATATAATGGAAATGGCTCTTCTGAGGACTCTTCCACAGATGGAACTTCTGATGGCAGTTCAGATGACAGCAGTAATGGAGATGAGAGCGACTTCAGTGATGGTTCCGGTGATGGAAGCGACGGCAGTGAAAGTGACGGATACACAGACGGCAGTGAGAATAGCGAAGGGGATTTTAGCAGCGACTCAGGCGAATAACGGAGAAAATAAGAGGCTCTAGAGCCTGTCTGGCATATGTGTTAAGCTTCGGGACTTCCGGAAATCGCAGATGCTGTATAGTGTGAATGATAGTATACGCTTGTACTTATGAGAAAAATGTCAAAGTACAGGCGTATTTTTTTACAGTAAAAATGAATTTTGATGTAGATTTTTTATGAATAATAGACAAGTTTTTGGTGGCATGGAGGAAAAGAGTATGCTATAATGTGCATAAGAATTTGAAAGTTTAGGGAGGTAACTTTCTGATGGGAGAGAAATTACAGTTTACAGAGCTTGACCAGTATCTCTTTGGTCAGGGAACCCATTATGATGTTTACAGAAAGCTTGGCGCACATCCTGTGAAACAAGGGAAAAAAGAAGGTGTTTATTTTGCAGTATGGGCACCTAATGCGCAAGCTGTTTCTGTAATTGGAGAGTTTAATGACTGGAATGAACAGGCTGCTCCAATGAAAAAGGCAGGTCCGATCGGTGTATTTGAGACATTTGTCCCTGGAGCGAAAATTGGACAGCTGTATAAGTTTTTTATTGTAGGAATGAACGGGGAGCATATTTATAAAGCTGACCCTTATGCAAATGAGGCAGAATTAAGACCGGGAACGGCATCCAGAATCACGGATATCGGGGATTACAAATGGAAAGATACCACCTGGATGAAGAATCGTCAGAAATTTGACGAGACTAAGGATGCCATGGCGATCTATGAGGTACATCCTGGCTCCTGGATGAAGCATCCGGCTACAGAGGAGAATGAGAAAGGCTTTTTCAATTACAGGGAACTGGCGGTGAAGCTTGCCCAGTATGTGAAGGATATGGGCTATACACATGTGGAGCTGATGGGGATTGCAGAGCATCCCTTTGACGGTTCCTGGGGATATCAGGTCACCGGTTATTATGCGCCTACTTCCCGCTATGGAACACCCCAGGATTTCAAATATCTGGTAGATTATCTTCACAGACAGAAAATCGGGGTTATTCTGGACTGGGTGCCGGCACATTTTCCCAAGGATGCCCATGGACTGGCGAATTTTGACGGAACTGCAGTTTATGAGCATGCAGATCCCAGACAGGGAGAGCATCCGGACTGGGGAACCAAGATCTACAATTATGGCAGACCGGAGGTAAAGAACTTCCTGATCGCAAATGCTCTGTTCTGGATCGAGGAGTGTCATGTGGACGGTCTTCGTGTGGATGCCGTTGCATCCATGCTGTATCTGGATTATGGAAAGAATGATGGTCAGTGGGTAGCCAATAAATATGGCGGAAATCAGAATCTGGAAGCAATTGAGTTTTTTAAGCATCTGAATACAGTGGTTCTTGGAAGAAACCATGGTACTGTGATGATTGCAGAGGAGTCTACCGCATGGCCGAAGGTTACAGGTAAGGCAGAGGATGACGGCCTTGGATTTTCCCTGAAATGGAACATGGGCTGGATGAATGACTTCCTGGAATATATGAAGCTGGACCCCTATTTCCGTAAGTTTAACCATAATAAGATGACTTTCTCCATGACATATGCTTACAGTGAGAAATATGTGTTAGTAATCTCCCATGATGAGGTGGTTCATCTGAAGAAGTCTATGCTGGAGAAAATGCCAGGTGAGCTAGATGATAAGTTTAAGAATCTGAAGGCTGCTTATACATTTATGTTCTGCCATCCGGGCAAGAAGCTTTTATTTATGGGGCAGGAATTCGGTCAACTTCGGGAGTGGAGCGAGGAGAGAGAACTTGACTGGTTCCTTCTTGGGGAAGAGAAGCATCGGGATTTGAAGGATTTTGTGCAGACATTGCTGAAGATGTATCGCAAATATCCTGCGCTCTATGGAACGGATACGGATCCGTCTGGCTTTGAGTGGATCAATGCAGATGACGGGGACAGAAGTATTTACAGCTTCGTAAGGAAATCCCCTACAAAAAGAAATAACCTTCTGGTAGTATGCAATTTCACTCCTGTAGAACGTCCGGATTACCGTGTTGGTGTGCCGAAGAAGAAACAATACACACTGGTTCTGGATGAAAACGGACAGACTGCGAAGAAGGTATTTAAGGCAGAAAAGCAGGATTGTGACAATCGTCCGTTCTCCTTTGCTTATCCGCTGCCAGCTTACGGGGTTGCTGTGTTCCAGTATTAGAAGCTGTCAAATTCCGCAAGGAACAATTCTCACAGACAATTTTCAGATTGCTGTGATAATTTAGTATTAAAAATACCCAAAGAATGGGGCAAATTCGGGTTTTGTTTGTGACTGTTGGGGATTTTTTCCCAGAAGGTGAAAAACCTGTTGCTATTTGGAAAAAGTTGAGATATAATGAGCCCGAACAAAAAGAAATGGAAAAAGTTGTACATGTTGAAAGGAGAATATTGACATGAAGGTATCTAATATTAAAGACATTCAGAAATTTTTTGATGTAGTAGACAGCTGCGCTGGTAAAGTAGAGCTTGTAACTGGCGAAGGTGACAGACTGAACCTGAAATCTAAATTATCACAGTATGTATCTCTTGCAAACATCTTCTCTAACGGTGAGATTCCGGAGCTTGAGATCGTTGCATATGAGAAAGAAGACATTGATAAGCTTATGCACTTCATGATCAACGGCTGATTTGCATAAAACTGTGAAATTGGGATAAATATATTAGGGGATGTGACTTGGTCATGTCCCCTTTTTCTGGCATAATAGAAAGGGGAATACAAAATGGTAAAGATTGACATTATCTCCGGTTTCCTTGGAGCTGGTAAGACAACTCTTATTAAGAAACTGCTGAAAGAAGCATTTGAAGGTGAACAGGTAGTTTTGATCGAGAATGAGTTCGGTGAGATTGGTATTGACGGGGGATTCCTGAAAGATGCCGGAATCGAGATCCGTGAGATGAACTCCGGATGTATCTGCTGTTCTCTGGTTGGAGATTTTGGTGCTTCCCTGAAGGAAGTTGTAGAGAAGTATCATCCGGACCGTATCCTGATCGAGCCATCAGGTGTTGGTAAGCTTTCCGACGTTATCAAGGCTGTACAGGGTGTGGAAGAGGATGTTGATATTCAGCTGAACAGCTACACTACAGTTGTTGATGCCAAGAAATGCAAAATGTATATGAGAAACTTCGGCGAGTTCTTTGACAATCAGGTTCAGTATGCAGGCGCGATTATCATGAGCCGTACCGATATTGTAGACGAGAAGAAAGCAATGGAGTCTATGGAGCTTCTTCGTTCTATCAATGAGAAGGCAGCTATTATTACCACTCCGATTGAGAAGCTGGATGGAAAGAAAATCCTGGAGGTTATGGAGCATCCGGTATCTCTGGCGGATGAGCTGCTGAAAGAGGAGCATGAGCATCATCATCATGCCCATGATGATGAGTGCGGTTGCGGACATGACCACGATCACGAGCATCATCACGACCATGATGATGAGTGCGGCTGCGGACATGACCACGATCATGAGCATCATCACCATCATGACCATGATGATGAATGTGGCTGCGGACATGACCACGATCACGAGCATCATCATCACGACCATGACGAGTGCGGCTGCGGACATGACCACGATCATGAGCATCATCATCACGACCATGATGACGAATGTGGCTGCGGACATCATCATGATCATCACCATCATCACGCAGACGAAGTATTTACCAGCTGGGGACGTGAGACTATTAAGAAGTTTACAAGAGAAGAGCTTGAGAAAATGCTGGAGAGCCTTTCCGCTTCTGAAGAGTATGGCGTGATCCTTCGTGCTAAGGGAATGCTTCCGGCAGAGGACGGAACATGGATCTACTTCGATATGGTTCCGGAAGAAACTGAGATCCGTGAAGGTTCACCGGAGTACACCGGACGTCTTTGCGTAATTGGTTCCAAGTTAAATGAAGAGAAACTGGTCAAGCTGTTCGGCGTAGCTTAATGATTGACATATAAACGGGATAAAAGACTTTTGGTAAGCTTATTTGTTGCTGTTTATAAGCGATATATGCGAACGTACTGCTTTTAATTAAGAAAAATACAGGGAGGTTTCTGTAAATGGATGAAATTACAGTACCGATTTATCTCATAACCGGCTTCCTGGAAAGCGGCAAGACCTCTTTCCTTAGCTTTACCCTCCAGCAGGATTACTTCCGTACAGAGGGAAAGACACTTCTCATTCTCTGCGAAGAGGGAGAGGAAGAGTACGATGAAGAGGCTCTTGCAAAAGATAATGTTGTAGTTGAGGTTATTGAGAAAGAAGAAGATTTTACACCGGAGCGCCTTCAGGCACTGGATATTATCCATCAGCCGGAGCGTGTGGTTATGGAATATAATGGAATGTGGCTGGTAAGCAAATTTGAGGAGATGAAGCTCCCGGCAGGCTGGGGAATTGAACAGCACATTACCTGTGTAGATGCAAGCACATTCCAGGTATATATGCAGAATATGAAATCCATTTTTATGGATATGGTTCGTAATGCGGATATGGTTGTGTTTAACCGCAGCAAGAAAGAATATCCTCTTGCAAACTTCCGCAGAAGCATTAAGGTTGTAAACCCAAGTGCAGAGGTTATTTTTGAGGACGAAGAAGGCGAGATGACGGATATTTTTGCAGATCAGATGCCATTTGACCTGGATGCAGAGATTGTAGATATTCCGCCTGAAGATTACGGAATCTGGTTTGTAGATGCTATGGATCATCCGGATCGCTATGTGGGAAAAACTCTTCGCTTTAAGGCTCGTGCAAGACGTCCGAGAGGTATGGGAAGCAAGTTCTTCATTCCGGGACGTACTGCCATGACCTGCTGTGCAGATGATACTTCATTCCTGGGATATATCTGTAAGAGTGCATATGCACCGAAGCTGAAGCCCGGCGAGTGGGTTGAGGTGACTGCCAAGGTTGCCTTTGAAAACCGTTCTGAGTACCAGGGCGAGGGAATTGTTCTTTATGCAGAGAATGTGACCCCGTGCGAACCTCTGGCTGATGAGATGGTTTATTTCAACTAATTTGATGATACCAGTGTCAAAAGGTCAAAAAGCTGTTCGTGCTTGCACGATAAGGCTTTTGAACTTGGGACACGCCAAATATGAGAAAGTAGCGATTTACGCAGTAAATCAGCGGATTTCGAATATTTGGAGGATTGCGGGAGCAACGTAGCTGCGTAGCAATCCGGGTATCAAATGAGTGTCAAAAGACCTTTTGACACTCATATCATTCGATAATAAATGAAAGTCATCTGTTTTATGCTATTGGTTAAGCCGGTTGCGGCAGTGATTACAGGGCTGTGGCTGACCAGAGCTTTGGAATTGCTGTGGAGGACTTTCGTAGTAGAATAAGGAAAATAAGATTATGTATTTAGTTGTTGGACTGGGAAACCCCGGGAAGCAGTATGAGGCGACCCGCCACAATATGGGTTTTGATACGATCGATGTGCTTGTGGAACGTCATAAGATTCCGCAGGGCGGCGTAAAATTTAATGCTATGTACGGTTCCGGATTCATCGGAGGAGAGAAGGTAATCTTTATGAAACCTTTGTCCTTTATGAATTTAAGCGGTGGTCCGGTACAGGAGATGGCTGCTTATTTCAAAATCAATCCGGAGAGTGAGCTGATCATTATTCAGGACGATATTGATCTGGAGCCGGGACAGCTTCGTATCCGGAAGCAGGGCAGTGCAGGCGGCCATAATGGTCTGAAGGACATTATTGGCAGACTTGGCACACAGAAATTCATGCGTGTAAAAATTGGTGTAGGAGCCAAACCAAAAGGATGGGATCTGGCAGACCATGTGCTTGGCCGTTTTTCATCCGGGGACCGCAAGCTCGTGGATGAAGCAATTGAGTTTGCAGCAGACGCTGTAGAAAAAATCATAACAGATGGTCCGGATGCGGCGATGAATGAATACAACCGAAAGAGGGTTACTGAGTAACAAAGGAAGTCCAGCAACAAGCTGGGCTTCTTTTGCCCCTGGAGCGTCCCCAAAAAGCTTTGTGAAAATTATGACGTGCAGATAGCTTGCAGGAATGGTTTCATGTTTTGGGTGGGCTCTGAGGTGCGGCTTTTGAGAAAAGGAGGAAAGCCATGCTTTCATTTACCCAGCCCCTGAAGGGGATGGCAGAATTTGAAGAAATAGAGAAAAGCCTTGAGAAAAATCAGGGCATTGTGCAGATCACAGGCTGCCTGGAATCCCAGAAGGCACATCTGATCCATGGGCTTTCCGGCAAAACACCTATGCGCCTTGTGATCGCAGGAGATGAGCGCCAGGCTAAGGAAATCTTCGAGGACTTGCGCTTTTATGACAAAAATACCATGTTTTACCCGGCGAAGGATCTTCTCTTTTTCCAGGCAGATATTCAGGGAAATCTGTTGATCCGCCAGAGAATGTGTGTGGTAAAGGCACTTCTGGAGCAGAAGGAACTGACTGTGGTTACCAGCATTGACGGCTGTATGGACTATCTGATGCCCCTGGAAGAAATCGGGAAAAAGGTGCTTCATTTCTATTCTGACAGCGTGATCAACATGGATGTACTGAAAAATACCCTTGTGCAGCTTGGATATGAACGCGTAGGACAGGTGGAAATGCCGGGACAGTTTTCTGTGCGCGGTGGTATAGTAGATATTTATTCCCTTACAGAAGAGAATCCATGGAGAATTGAGCTATGGGGAGATGAAGTGGATTCTATCCGAAGCTTTGACGCAGAGAGCCAGCGCTCTCTTGAAAATCTGGATGAGATTGCCATTTATCCGGCTGTGGAGTGGAATGATGGCAAAAAGATGGTATCTTTTGTGGATTATTTTCCCAAAGAAAAAATGCTTCTGTTTCTGGATGAACCCAACCGTATTCTGGAAAACGGACTGGGCGTGGAGGAAGAGTATGCCGCCAGCCGCACACATCGCGAAGAAAAAGGGGAAAAGAACCTTCCGGTTCAGTGGCTTTGTGAATTTTCCAAGGTTCAGAAAGAACTGAATAAACTTCGTGCAGTGTCGTTGTCGGCATTGGAGCCAAGAGGCGTGGAGTGGAATTTTGCCTCGGAGAAATACAATCTGACGGTGCAGAGTGTAACTTCTTATAACAGCAGCTTTGAGCTTCTGGTGGAGGATCTGAAAAAGTATAAGAAAAAAGGCTACCAGATTGCCTTGCTTTCCGGTTCCAGGACAAGGGCGGAGCGTCTGGCGAAGGATTTGCAGGAGCATGAGCTGAATGCTTTTTACGGTTCAGATTATGACCGTGTGATCAATCCAGGGGAAATTATGGTCCTCTATGGACACGCCCGGAAAGGCTTTGAGTATCCACTGATCAAATTTGCGGTGATCACAGAGTCCGATATTTTCGGTCAGGAGCAGAAAAAAAAGAAAAAGAAAAAAGTCTACAACGGCAAGCGGATCCAGGATTTTGCAGAGCTGTCTATCGGGGATTATGTGGTCCATGAAAAGCATGGACTGGGAATTTACCGTGGAATTGAGAAAGTTGAAGTAGATAAGGTCTTAAAAGACTATATCAAGATTGAATACCGTGACGGAAGCAATCTGTATATTCTGGCGACGCAGCTGGATGCGCTGCAGAAATATTCCGGCGCAGATACAGCCAGGGCACCGAAGCTGAACAAGCTGGGAACCCAGGAGTGGAATCGCACGAAGTCCAAGGTAAAGGGCGCTGTCAAAAATATCGCCAAAGAGCTGGTGGAGCTTTACGCTGTGCGTCAGGAAAAAGAGGGGTATGTGTGTGGCCCGGATACAGTGTGGCAAAAGGAATTTGAGGAAATGTTCCCATATGAGGAGACAGAGGATCAGCTGAACGCCATTGAGGATACCAAGCGGGATATGGAGAGCACCAAGATCATGGATCGTCTGGTGTGCGGAGATGTTGGATATGGTAAGACGGAGGTTGCTCTTCGCGCAGCGTTTAAAGAGGTGCAGGAGAGCCGGCAGGTTGTTTACCTTGCACCAACTACCATTCTGGCGCAGCAGGTGTACAACACCTTTGTCCAGAGAATGAAGGAGTTTCCGGTGCGCGTGGATCTGCTTTGCCGATTCCGTACACCTGCCCAGCAGAAAAAGACTTTGCAGGATCTGAAAAAAGGACAGGTAGACGTTGTGATCGGTACTCACAGAGTTCTTTCTAAGGATGTGGAGTATAAGAATCTGGGGCTTCTGATCGTTGACGAGGAACAGCGTTTCGGTGTTACCCACAAGGAGAAAATCAAGCAGCTGAAAAAGGATATTGATGTTCTGACTCTGACTGCGACTCCCATTCCACGAACCCTTCATATGAGTATGATCGGAATCCGTGACATGAGTGTGCTGGAGGAGCCGCCTATGGATCGTATGCCGATCCAGACTTATGTAATGGAGTATGATGAGGAGACTGTCAGGGAAGCTATCGGAAGAGAGCTGCGAAGAGGCGGCCAGGTTTATTATGTTTATAACCGGGTTACAGATATTGATGAGGTTGCCCTGCGGATTTCCAAACTGGTGCCGGACGCAAGGGTGGATTTTGCCCATGGACAGATGAGCGAGAGAGAACTGGAACGGGTTATGTACGATTTTATCAATGGGGACATTGATGTGCTGGTTTCCACTACTATTATCGAGACAGGACTGGATATTTCCAATGTGAATACCATGATCATCCATGATTCTGACAAGTACGGACTTTCCCAGCTTTATCAGCTGCGAGGCAGGATTGGACGTTCCAACAGGACGGCGTATGCGTTTCTGATGTACCGAAGGAACACCATGCTTCGGGAGGTGGCGGAAAAACGACTTTCTGCTATCCGTGAGTTTACAGATTTGGGAAGTGGATTCAAGATCGCCATGCGTGACCTGGAGCTTCGTGGCGCGGGAAATCTGCTGGGAGCACAGCAGCATGGGCATATGAACGCAGTGGGCTATGATCTTTACTGTAAAATGCTTAGCGAGGCGGTCAAAGAGGCAAAGGGTATTCATACTATGGAAGACTTCGAGACTACCATTGATCTGAATATGGATGCTTTTATTCCGGACACCTACATCAGCAATGAATTCCAGAAGCTGGATATTTATAAGCGCATTGCAGGGATTGAGTCCCAGCAGGAGTATGATGATATGCTGGAAGAACTGATCGACCGGTTTGGGGAGCCGCCGAAAGCAGTGCTGAATCTGCTAGCTATTGCAAGACTGAAAGCACTGGCACATCAGGGCTACATTACGGAAATCAAGCAGATGCAGCGTGAGATCAGGATCACCCTTTACGAAAATGCACATCTGAACCCGGAAGGAATTCCGCCGCTGGTTGCCAAGTACCGCAGACAGCTGCAGTTTAAACCGGATAAAGAGCCGAAGTTCCTGTTTGCGCCAGTGGGGGATATTGTGCAGGCGCTGACGGTGTTTGCGAAGGAACTGATGGAATTGGTGGAAGAGGAAGGAAAGAGCGAAAAGTAGTAGGCGGCTGGGCTGTTGAATGCTTTCGGATATTTTGATTTAAAGTAGGTTTTGGGTGGAGAAGATCCGATGGAAATTCGCGAAAATTGTGTGAATTCTATCAGATTTTCCCCTTTCTACTTGCCCTCATGGGAAAAAAGTTTTATACTCTTATTAGCGTGTCCGCATTGGGAAATCATGCTGGCTGTGCGTGGTGACTAAGCGGCACATCAGTGAAAGGGTAATTGGTGATCAATATGAAGAAAATCGTGAAGAACACAACCGTAGTGGCATTAAGTGGCGTAATGGCAATTGGAATGCTTTCCGGATGTGGAAGTAAGTCTATAGATGGAGAGAAGACCGTTGCAACTGTAGATGGCACAGACATTCCTATGGGTGTTGTAAGTCTGTATGCACGTGAGTCACAGGCACAGACGGTTGCTATGTATAAGAGCTTTATGGGAAGTGCAGGAAATATCTGGAGCCAGGTAGTAGATGAGAATGCTGGTACTACATACGGTGAGCAGGCTGTAGGACAGTTCCTGGAGCAGGTTGAGCTGATGTACATCATGAAGGAGAAGGCAGCTGATTACGGTGTTGAGGTTACTTCTGATGATGAGACTGCTATTGCAGATGCAGCAGCACAGTTTATGCAGGACAATGACGAGGACACTCTGAAGGAGCTTGCTGTTTCCGAAGACCAGGTTAAGACTCTTCTGGAGCTTGAGACTTACCGTCAGAGAATTTACGATCCGATCCGCAATGAGGCTGAGGTTAACATAACGGATGAGGAGGCACAGCAGTCTTCTTTCAGCTATGTAAGTATTTCCATCAGTGGAGATGACCTTACCGATGATGATATTGCTACCCGCAAGGAGCAGGCACAGGAGATCCTGGATAAGATGAAAGAGGATCCGACAGCAGACATGGGCGAGACAGCCAAGGCTGTTGATGATACTTACAGCGGACTGACCGGAACTATTTTCACAAATGACAGTGATGATGAGGATATTTCCAATTCTTATGATGACGCTGTTGTAGAAGCGCTGAGAACTCTGAAGGACGGCGAAGTTTACGGCGAGCTGGTTGAGACTGATAGCAGCGTATACGTGCTTCGGATGGACAAAGTAAATGACGAGGATGCAACCGCTTCCAAGAAAGAGTCCCTTGAGAACACCAAGCGCAGCGAATACTATTCCGAGACAACTCAGAAATGGCTGGATGATGCTGATATTACTGTAAATGATAAGGTGCTTTCTACTTTGACAATTACAGATGAGCACAGTTTCACAATTAAAGAGACTACAGCGGATACAAGTGAAGATGCAGCAGCAGATACAACAGATGCTACTGAGGATACTGCTTCTGAGGATGTCGAGGCAGCAGATGAGAGCGATGATGCTGATACTGCTGAGACAGATGCTGCAAAGAGCGACAGCGCAGAGGAAGCTGATACTACAGACAGCGCTGACAGTACAGACGAGACTGCAGAAGCGAACAGTGCAGACAGCAAGGCCGAGGACAGCAGCGAGAGCGCTGATTCTGAGGAGAACTAAAAGTGAGATAAAGACCGAAACTTGTTATATCGTATGTATTGCAAAATGTTTTCTGAAAGAATTGAGATTATATAAAGTGGAGAAAATGATAAAAGAGCCTGCCTGGGGTGATTCGGGCGGGCCCTTTGTCTATACAAAGTAAAATACTTATGAAAAAAAGCTTTTCGCTACAAAGTAAGGTTTGAGAAAATGCAGGTACAGCAGATTGAACATGTGGATAACAATTACACAGGGGGACAACATGAAAAAGATACTTCTTATTGCAACCGGGGGGACCATTGCTTCCAAATATACAGCAGAGGGGCTGGCACCGCAGATTTCTGCAGATGAGCTGTTGGAATATATTCCTGAAGCCCGGGAATTCTGCACCATTGATACCGTTCAGCCTTTTGCCCTGGACAGTACCAATGTGTGCGCAGACCATTGGCTGAAGCTGGCCAGACTGATCGAATCCAAATATGAATTTTATGATGGCTTTGTGCTTTGCCATGGAACGGACACTATGGCATATACGGCTGCTGCTTTGTCTTATCTGATCCAGAATAACCGCAGACCTATCGTGATTACCGGTGCACAGAAACCTATTGATCTGGCAATTACAGATGCACGTTCCAATCTTCTGGACAGTCTCCGCTTTGCCTCTCACGACCGCGCTCATGGAATTTCCATTGTGTTTGGGGGAAAAGTGATCGCAGGAACCAGAGCAAAGAAGGAATTTTCCAAAAGCTACAATGCCTTTTCCAGCATTAATTATCCGGATATTGCATCCATTCACGATCAGAAGATCATTTTTTATATTGATGACAAAGACCAGTCCACCAAGCCACTGGTGTTTTATCATGAGATGAATCAGAAGATTTTTCTGCTCAAACTGATTCCAGGGATTGACGGGAAAGTATTGGATGCTCTTTTTCCATCTTATTCCGGACTGATCATTGAATCCTTCGGTGTAGGCGGTCTGCCTCATTACGAAAATGATAATTTTATAGATGCGATCGCGCATTGGATTGAAGCTGGCAAGCCTGTGTGTATGGCGACCCAGGTTACCCATGAGGGAAGTGACATGGAAGTTTACCAGGTTGGAAAAGTCATCAAGGAACGGTTCCCGGTGCTGGAGTCTTATGATATGACGCTGGAGGCGTCTGTAACGAAAATGATGTGGGCGCTGGGACAGACATGGGATATGGAGAAGTTTAAGGAGTTATTTTATACGACTATTAATCATGATTTATTGTTCCTGTAAGTAAGTCTTGAAATTTTCTGGAGTGTTAGGCTAAACTTGATATAGAAAATCCGATTATCCGCATAAATACAGCATTTAAGGGCTGTTCATCACTTGAAAAAATAAGTGTTTTACCACGAATTTACCATAATTGAATATGAGTCTTGATATGACGAAATATAAAGGGAGATTGCACGTATAATAAAACCGCGTATCTCCCTTTAACAAACTATCTAAAGTTTTCTACATTTATAACTCTGGAAAAACAATCGCACAAATTCATGTTGTGAGTGACCATGATTATAGTAATGCCCTTTTCATTTAATTCTTTCAAAAGTTTCATCACTATCAATTCGTTCTCTTTATCAAGTCCAGAAGTTGGTTCATCAGCTAATATAATCTGACTTCCTTGCAAAATCAATTTAATAATTGCAATTCGCTGTTGCTCTCCACCGCTTAACTGATATACTTTTTTGTTAAGCATGTCACTTAGCTCAAATTGCTTTAAATACTTATTGATTAGTTTCAGTTTTTCTTCTTTTTTTACTTTTTTATATTCAAGAGCTAATTTTAAATTCCACAACACGCTTTCATCTTCTATTAGTCCATAATTTTGAAATAGATAGCCTATTGTATATCTTCTCAAAATCATAGCATTTTTACCGTTCATGGACAAATTTTTATGACTATCAATAGTGATTGTTCCCTCGGATATATCAGTAATCAATCCTATTATATTTAAAAGTGTCGTTTTACCTGCCCCGCTTTTCCCTACAAGCCCCACAAATTCGCCTTTTTCTATTTCTAAAGATAAATTTTCAAATAGAACCTGATTTTTCCCATATTCTTTTTTGACGTTCTTTAATGTAATCAATGACATACTTATGCCCCCTTTTCAATCTCATATAAAGCGTTTGAGATATAAATTCTATAAAGCAATTCGCAGAATATGTAGTCAATAAGTATAATCGCAAAAAGGCAAGCAAAATAATAATTTATAGCAGTTAATACGCCTGATATAATTATTTCGATTCCCCAAAAAATATACCGATTTTTCAGTGTCCTAAAATGAGAGAATCCTAAAATCTCTTTTGCCGCATATCTCTTTCGATTTACAAAAATGTCCACATAATTTGAAATATACAAAATAAACAGTAAAGACACTATAAAGACAATCGTAAACATAGTGAGTGTTTTAAGAACGAATGTCACATTTTCAAGTTGCATTAAATAAGGTGTAAGTAATGTTCCAGCTGTAACTAATTGCTCTAAATCATATTCTGATAACAAAGAAGAAAAATCTTCTCTTGACTCCATTTGAAAAAATAAACACCTTGTATTTAAAGAATCCAAATAGTAAAGTCCTGCAAAATTGCCCGTATCAACAATGATAACAGGATTAGCCATATCCGAAAAACCATTTTCTGTATTGACTTTTATCGTAGAATCATCGTCTATATAAACAACATTAAATTTATCAATAGTTTTTTCTTCTCCCGGTATTCCATAAAATTGATTGTAATTCATCAATCGGAAATATTCTTGCTTAATATATTCGCTAATAGAATTTTCATCATTCTTATATTTATGTGGAACTAATACTGTTGGTTCACTAAATATATCTTCTCCCAATGGTTTTCCACTGAGCTGGATATTTGAAAATTCATTCAGATAATTTCTATTTGCAATAACAAGCTGTTGTTCATAATAGGGGCGTGATGTCTGCAAACCACCGTCTGTCCTAAAATCACATAGTAGTGAATGGTTATGATTATACATCTCTAATGTTTGTTCAGAATATTTTTCTAATATGTCTGTGTTTGCTAACGCATAATCATACTCCGATGAATTAAAACCATTAGCGGTATAATATCCGTCCAGATACTTATAATCTAAAACAGCTTGTTGGCTTTGTCTAAATGAGTTCCCCTGATTCAGCAATGAAATAATAGTGATAGCGATTATTACCGAAAAAATTATTTTTATAGCCTGAACTACAATATTTGTGCCGCTATTTAAAGTCTTATTTTTTATCATTGCCTCTAAAGAAACAAACTTAATTAAAATACTTGTAATTAAAACACAAAGTATATTTATAGCTAAAACACCAATAAAGAACAGTACACTTGTTGCTAAATAAGAAAAATCATATCTGTTTGTTAATGCGTAATATAAATTTAGCAAGAACAGTAATACTAAACATATTACAGCAAAATATTTTATTACACTGGTAATTTGCTCCTTTAAAATATGTATAGTAGAAAAGCCCATGCTTTTTTTAATACCTATTTTTTTCAAACTATAAGACGTATAAATACAGTATATGATTTGAAGTACAATAAATAAGATTACAAAATTCAGAAGATTCAATTCTAATACCATACTATACGGAATAGCGTCATTTTCAAAGTTATTTATTGCGACGGACAGTTGAGAAGCTATCTCTTTAATTGCGTTAGCTGGTAAATCTGTATAGAATACACCAACACTATCTAAAAAATCTTCCTTTTGCAATTCATGATATTGAAACAAAATAGAGGAAGATATAGGCTGTTTTTGTGTAAACTCATTTAATGGATAGCAATATAAATCATAAACAGATTTATCTGTGGAAGTGAGCGTATTGTTAATGAGTTCTAATTTATTTTGAGAATATTCTTCTGTAAATATTGTATAAAATTTGTCGAGAATTTCTGGCGATGTTTCTTCTAAAACATACCCTTTTAAATTCTCAGTAGCAATGTTATTCTTTTCATAAATGTTGTAAATAGAAGTATTAAAAATATATGCAAAGAGTATGACTTCAAGGAAAATAAAAATCTTTAAAAATTTTTTCATAACATACGCCCCTTTCTTTGAAGAAATGTATAAAATAGGGCGGGACAAATAGCCCCGCCCTAGGTGTTTGAACTATTTTACTTAATATGGATAATAATCATAATAAGATGTTTCGTTCGCCCATCAAACTCTCTTTGCATCTTTGTAAGCGTAGTTTGACTTGAATCCACTGGTATATGTATCTCCGCCGACCTTTACAGTTGCCTTTACCATGTAGTTGCGACTAATACCTGCTTTACGCCCAATTTCGGAATATACAATGGTGTCTGTTTGCCCTCCATTGTAGTACAAATCTCCACCCGCTACATCAATAGCCCACGCTGTAAGTGGAGCGCCGACAACCATAACTGCTGCTACAAGACCAACTACTTTCGTTCTCAACTTCTTTGCTCTCATTCGATAAACCTCCTTTCTCTTTTTTACTTTTTGATAGTTTTATGTCACGTACTGTTTTTACTAACCTCAACATAAAATATATTTCATTAAATGTCAAGTTATTTTTGTTTCTATTTTATATATGACCTCTTTGTTGCTATCATATTTTGTGCATAATGCACAAAATCAAAGTGCCAATATTAGTGCTTTCCACGATTGTACTTTTACAATGAAAAGACGAAGTACCTGTGATAAATTCATTGCTCTAAAATTATTAGAGAAACTATACAATATAGCTATCCTTTTTTCTCTTGTCTGCCATAAACAGAAAAGAAAAAGCCCTGTCAAGAGCCTGCCACTTCTTTAGAAGTGGTGCTTGCACTCTTGATCTGGGCTTTTTGTTTGCTGTATCTTTTTGCAAGAGGAAAAAGGCTACTCGTCCCCGTTGTCAAAATGGCTGTCCTTTAAGACTTCCCGCAACAGCTCCATATCTTCTTTTGAGTTGGGATTTATCCTCTTTACAACCTGATAAGGTGTACCGTACTTGTGTCCGTCTGTGCTTTCCCCGAACATATCCATGCTGTATAAATCATCATAACGGTCTAATACTTTCTGAAATTTCAAGTGCTGGATAAATGTTTTGATAGGGTAAAGGTCGGACGCTTGTATGTCCTCTCCCTTGATATAGTCTGTGATGTATTTCCGCAACTGCTCCAACTCATACTCTAGCCATTCTTCTTCACTGTCAAAGAAGTTATCATAGTGTCCGTGTTTCAGTTCTGCATTTAGGCGTTCTTCCGTCCGTAAAAACTTGCATACCTCTTTTTCCGCCTGTTGGACAAACTTCCATTCTCCCGACAACAATTCATTCGGTGTTACTTCCAGTACGTCCATTATCTTTTCCAGCGTGTCAAAGGTGGGATAGTTTACCCCTCGTTCAATCTTAGAAAGGCTCTGCATATTGATACCGATGGCGTCCGCAAGCTCCTGCTGTTTCATTTTCCTGTGTTTTCTTATGGTCTGTATGTTCTCCCCTAAAAAATTTATTTTCTTTGTGTCATGCTCCATAACTTCTTATATCTTTTCCTTTCCCGGCTTTTTCGTTCCTTTATAAGCCTATCATACTTATTATAGCCGAAAAAGTCAAGAAAAAGTTCTTGACAAGTAATTCTAACGGCGTTATTATCATGGAGGATATAGTGATTAAGCACAATGAGGTCAATCACACGCTTGAGTAGGCATAGAAAAGAGTTATTTTCGCTTTGATAGCATGAATAGGCATGGACTATCCGACCGAAAACGGTGTTTCTTCCTGTGCCTGCCCCGTTTAGCCACGAGCCTCCCAAAGGCTCGTGAGCGTTAAGAACGGGGCTGGTGCAGGAAGAAAAGGAACGCCGTAGGCGTTCCGTACAGGGCGTATATGTAACACCGCCCTGCGCATACATGTCATAGTACCTAGAAACTGTGATAAATAAAGGACAAAACACGATTTTTACCCCGCAAAAAAACGGGGAGTACGAAAGGAGTAATGCACTATCGCAACACATGAAAATTTATCCGTCAAGATTGATTACATCAGCATTGTCTTTGATACGGCAACGGCAGAAGATGTGATACGGCACATTTTATGCTTGCCGACCGATATTTTTAATGTCTATCCTGCAACGGTCAAATTTAAGACGTATCAGGCGCGTTGGGAAATCGGAGATATTTATGTATCGGGCGACGCAAAAAAGACAGAGGACAACCCACAAGGGCTGGGCTGTTATCTCGTGATGACAGGCAGGGGGTGTGATGATATTTTCCGTATCCTCGATAACAACGGCTTGACCTTTGGGGATATGTTCGGACGCTGTGAAAGGAGATATGGGGCTGGAAACTACCATTTCACAAGGCTGGACGTTGCCATTGACGACAGGAACGAAACGCCGTTCTTTACCATAGAGCAGATAAAGAAGAAATGTGAAAAAGAGGAATTTATCGCCAACAGTGAGGGCTACCATTTTGACGAGAGCAAGTTTGATGATTTTGACACCGCAAAGACCGTCTATATCGGGGCTGGAAAATCGGGGCTTTCCTACCGCTTTTATGACAAGGACAAGGAAGTGTGCGGCAAATACAACAGGACGCTTGATGAAGTCGGGAGTTGGAAACGGACGGAAATGCAACTGCGTGATGAAAAGGCTCATGCCTTTGCTATGGCATTTCAGGCAAGACCGCTGGAGATTGGGGAACTGGCTTTCGGACTGCTGGCGGACAACCTGCGTTTTGTCGTAGCAAACAGGAATGAGAGCAACAAGAGCAGGTGGAAAACGTGCCGTTTCTGGCAACGCTTTTTAGGGGCTGTGGAACTTTTAAAACTCCATGTACCCACACCGCATAATTCCCTTGAAGAAACGCAACAGTGGCTTACAGAGGGTGGTGTCATATCCGCTGTCAAAGGCTTTTACTTCCTCGAATCCCATGACGCTTTAGGTGGGCTGGAACGTGTCGGGGATATGGTAGATAAGGCAAGGTACAGCACTTCCCTTTCCAGCAAGCTGACCGCCCATTTACAGCGGATAGACAGGACAGAATTGATACCCTACGTCCAGTATGACACAAAGAACAGGTAGGGGGGTGGCATGATGAACGAAAAGATTGATATTCCTGTATGGGAAAAATACACCCTTACCATTGAGGAAGCGTCAAGATACTTCACAATCGGACAGAACAAGCTACGCCGATTGGTAGAAGAAAACCGACACGGCGACTGGTATGTGATGAACGGCAACCGTATCTTGATTAAGAAAAAACAGTTTGAGAAATTTATGGATAAAACAGACGCAATCTAATGCAAAAGAGCCTTGTATGTGATATTATTTCAGTAAGTCATATCAAGGCTCTTTCTTACGAAAGGAGCAGATAAGAAATGTCGGAAAAAAGACGGGACAGTAAAGGTCGCCTCTTAAAGACAGGAGAGAGCCAGCGAGCAGACGGAAGATACTTATACAAATATGTGGACAAGGCAGGAAAGACAAGGTATGCCTATTCATGGAAACTTGTGCCGACAGACCTCGTACCTAAAGGCAAGAGGGACGGGAAATCCCTAAGGGAATTAGAAACGGAGATACAAAGGGATTTACAGGACGGTATCGACACAACAGGCGGAAAAATGACGCTGTGCCAGCTATACGCCAAACAGAACGCCCAGAGAGCCAACGTAAAGGAAAGCACAAGACAGGGCAGGAAAAAGCTCATGCGGACATTAGAGGGCGATATACTGGGGGCTAGGAGCATTGACAGCATACGCCTTTCAGACGCTAAGGAATGGGCGTTACGCATGAAAGACAAGGGCTATGCTTATCAGACCATAAGCAATTATAAACGCTCGTTAAATGCGTCATTCCGCATTGCCATAGCGGACGACCTCGTGAGGAAGAACCCCTTTGATTTCAAGCTGAATGAGGTCATAGAGGACGACAGGACACCACGGCAGGCATTGACCGAGGAACAGGAAGAAAGGCTCTTGTCCTTTGCCAGCAGGGACAGGGTATATAAAAAGTATTATGACGCAATCGTAATACTGTTAAAGACAGGGCTTCGTATCTCGGAACTGTGCGGACTGACAAGGCAGGATATAGACTTTGAAAACGGCGTTATCCATGTAGACCACCAGCTATTATCCAGCAAGGAAACGGGCTATTATATCGAAACACCAAAGACAAAAAGCGGTGTGCGTGATGTTCCCATGAGTGAGGAAGTGAAACAGGCATTTGAGCGTGTCATGGCAAACAAGGCAAAGGCAGAGCCGACAGAGATAGACGGGTACAGTGGTTTCCTCTTTCTGAACGGGAAAGGCTTTCCTATGACGAATGCCTATTATACTTCTACTTTCGCTAATCTGAGAAAGAAATATAACAAGAGCCATGAGGACAGCTTACCAAAGATAACGCCCCATATCCTGCGTCATACGTTCTGTACCAGACTTGCGAACAGGAACATGAACCCTAAGAGTTTACAGTATATCATGGGACACGCAAACATCAGTATCACGCTGAACCTGTACGCCCATGCGTCCATAGAGAACGTCAAGGCAGAATTAAGAAGCATGATAGCTTAAAGTTTTACCACGATATTTACCACGATTGACCGTGAGAAAACGTGATGAAACGTAGCTGTTTGGAAGTATCAGCCGAAAAGAGAAATGCCCGTAAAGCTGATAAAATAAGGCTTTGCGGACATTTAAGAAGATATGAAAAGATAATCAAAAATTTATATTAAGTTTTTGTTAAAAATAAAAAAGCTGAAATCATGGAGCTGATAATACTTTCAGAGAATCTTTATGAATGGAGAGCAAGGCAACAGACTCAAATTCATATCAGAGATGGGATATCGGTTTTGAAAACATATTTTCTGGAATACTGGAGGACATATATAAATGAACAAAAAAGAAATTTCTGAAATCAAGAAACAGCTGACACCAGCCAACTGCAACATTACCAGAATTTGTGGATGCTATGTGGATGCTGAAAAGAATAAAAAAACAGAACTGAAAGAAGCATTCCTTTCCCTTTCGGAGGAAGAAATGTTCAAATATTTTGAAATATTCAAGAAAACCCTTTCTGGTACTCTTGGAAAGAACCTGATGAATATGGAATTCCCACTGGCAGAGGAAAAAGAGGGCGGCAAACACGAATTTCTCATGAAGCTCCGCGCCAGTAAACTGAAGGATGACGCTTTAATCGAGAGCTTTTATGACAAAATTATTGAAAATTACGATTATCCGGAAAATTACTACATAATCCTGGTACACGCTGTGTACGATATCCCGGGAAGAACTTCAGATGGAATCGATATGGATGATGCTTCTGAAGAGATTTATGAGCACCTTCTTTGCAGTATCTGTCCAGTGAAGCTGTCTAAAGCAGGTCTTTGCTACAATGCGGAGGCAAATTTGATCCAGGACCGTATCCGTGACTGGATCGTGGAAATGCCAGAGAACGGCTTCCTTTTCCCGTTATTTAATGACAGAAGCACAGACATCCACGGCATGCTCTACTATTCCAAGAATGCAGAGCAGCTTCATGACATTTTCGTGGACGAAGTGTTTGGATGTACAGCACCGCTTTCCGCAGGCGGACAGCGTGATTCTTTCAACATGCTGGTGGAGGAAACCCTTGGTGACGACTGCCAGTATGACACAGTTATTGGAATCCATGAGAAATTGAACGAGATCATTGAAGCACAGAAAGATTCCCCAGACCCGGTTGTGCTCACTCAGTCTGAGGTGAAACGTCTCTTTGAGGACTGCGGTGTAGAAGACGAGAAACTGGAAACTTTTGATAACCAGTATGAGGCTGTAGCCGGTGAAAAAGCCACCATGGTAGCCTCTAATATTACCAATACCCGTAAATTCGAGATCAAAACTCCGGATGTAGTGATCCATGTTGAACCAGATAAAGTGGAACTGGTGGAGACCAGGATCATTGACGGCCGCAAGTGTCTGGTGATTCCTATGGAAGACGTAGAGATCAACGGAATCCGTGTGCGGATGGGCGGGGAGAGCAGTGAGGAATCCGAGGAAGAGTTTGAGTAATATTCTTGGTTGTGATAAAATTTTTTTGCCGAATATGAAATATAAAAGGCTTGTTGTAAAAGAAATAGTTGTAAAACAAATAGTTTTAAAACAGGAAGGATGCAATTCTTGGCGAGTTGCATCCTTCCTGTTTTTGCCTGGATGAGGGTTTCATAATGGGGGCATGCAAATTGTGGGAATGATTTTGGGGCGTAATCTGGAATTAAGAATATCAGAAGTAAAACCTAAATAATTCTACGATTGTAGAAAAAGTGATTGACATTTAATTTCTACAGATGTAGTATATAACCAACTTCTACAAAAGTAGAAAATGAAAGGGGATTTTACTATGAAAATGAAACTGGTTAAAATGATAGCACTTATGGCGGCGGTGACATTAAGTGGTTGTTCAGCTGGAACTTTAGAAAATACCGGAAATTCTGCCTCTGATTCTGCTGCAAATATAGTATCTTCAAATAAAAAGGCTTCTTCATCCACGAAGGGATCAAATACTGTAAGTTCCATTGGTACGGCAGGTAATACTGCAAGTGGTGCAGCAGGTAATACCGCAAATAGCACAGCAGGTAATACTACAGGTGGCGCGGCAGGGAATACCATAGCCAGTACAGCAGGTAATACCACAGCTGGCACAGCAGGTAATACCACAGGTGGTGCGGCAGGGAATACCACAGCCAGTACAGCAGGTAATGCCACAGCTGGTACGACAAGTAATACCACAACTGCCACAACAGATGCTACATCCGATATTCTTTCCACCACAACAATCACCCTGTATGATAGTGATGGAAATACAGTTTCTGTAGAAAGAACAATTTACAAAAATTATGACTGCGAATATGTAGATGCTGACGGTATGGAATATAGCACCGATGACGATGTTTATTTTACAGATGAAAATGGAAAGACCTACCAGTCCTTAAATGACAGTACCCATTATTTTGGTGCCGAGTTAGAGCAGCATGTATTACAAGATGCCAATGGAAACGGTGTGACAGTTACAGAAACAACTAATGGAGATTATTACTATATGGATGATAATGGTACTGGTTATATTGACAACGGCGACGGAACCTGGACGGATGAGAATGGGAATAGTTATACAGAATAAGAGGAGGGATGCGGCTGAAAGTTTTTTTCAAAAAGGTGTCAGGCTGTGTACCATTCTCGGGCTATAGAAATGTGGTGTTTGGCTTTTTTAGTCATACACCCTTTTTTTGTATTAAAGACTGGCAAAAATCCTCAGTGGAATAAATCGCAGTGCTGTGTTAATATAGAAGAAAATTGTTATTGTTTATTGGTAACGCAAAATCGCAGAAAGGACGGCTGTCTTATGGGAATCTACCTGAATCCGGGGAATAATAAATTCAAAAGAGCGGTGAATTCGGATATTTACGTGGATAAAACAGGATTAATAAAATATACAAATAGTATTGTCGATACGCTGCAGTCCTGTGTATGTGTCAGCAGACCAAGGCGTTTTGGAAAGTCTATGGCAGCAGATATGCTTACGGCTTATTACAGTAAGGGCTGTGATTCCAGAGAACTCTTTTCCGGTTTGGAAATTGCCAAGGATGAAAGCTTTGAGGAACATTTGAATAAATACGATACCATTTTTCTGAACATGCAGGAATTTTTGAGCAGAAGTTCAAATGTGAAGGAATTGTTGGAGAGAGTAGAAGGCAAAGTAATCCGCGAATTGAAGAAACAGTACCCTGATGTGGAATTATATGACGAAAATGATCTGGCGGAAACTATGCAGGATATTTTTGCAGAAAGTGAGTGCCCTTTTATAGTTATTATTGACGAGTGGGATTGTATTTTCCGGGAGTTCAAACATGATAAGGCTGCGCAGGAGATTTACCTTGATTTTCTGCGTGATCTGCTTAAGGATAAAGAATACATTTATCTTGCCTATATGACGGGAATTTTGCCAATAAAGAAATACGGAACCCACAGTGCACTGAATATGTTCGATGAATTTTCAATGATTGATCCGGGCCCCTTGGCTGAATATGTAGGTTTTACAGAAAAAGAAGTAGAAGCACTTTGCCAGAAGTATCAGATGGATATTAATGAGATCAAAAACTGGTATGATGGTTATTCTTTTGAAGAAGTAGAATCTGTATACAGCCCGAAGTCGGTTGTGAGCTGCATGCGCCTTGGAAAACTGGGAAATTATTGGAATCAGACAGAGACTTTTGAGGCATTGCAGATTTATATTGATATGAATTTTGAAGGACTCCGGGATGATATATTAAGTATGATTGCCGGAGAAACAGTACCAGTGAACACCAGAAGCTTTACAAATGATATGACAACTTTCAGAACAGAGGATGATGTACTTACACTGTTGATTCACTTGGGCTATCTGGGGTATCGTTATGCAGATAAAACAGTTTTTATTCCAAATGAGGAGATTCGTTCCGAATATGTAAGCGCTATTGCTGTGTCTGATTGGGGTGAAGTTTCTAAAGCATTAAAAAATTCAGCAGATACATTGCAAGCCATATGGCAGGGAAGAGAAGAGCAGGTCGCAGAGGGCATTAGGCAGGCGCACTTTGAAACATCTCATCTCCAATATAATGACGAAAATGCGCTTAGCTATACCATTTCGCTTGCACTTTATGCAGCACGTAATTTTTACACAGTACACCGGGAACTCTCAGGGGGAAAAGGCTTTGCAGATATTGTTTATGTTCCAAGAAAGCGCTTCTTAGATAAACCAGCATTGGTAGTTGAATTAAAATGGGATAAAAACGCAGAAGGTGCAATCCAGCAAATTAAGGAGAAAGAATACTGTCGCAGTCTGGAAGAATACAAGGGAAACTTGCTGTTAGTCGGAATTAATTATGATAAGAAAACACAGGTGCATACCTGTAAAATAGAACAATACAGAAAAGAGGAATCCATATGACTCTGGCACAACTTCGTTACGCGATTACGGTGGCGAATTCCAATTCTATGAATGAAGCTGCCCGGAATCTTTTTATATCACAGCCCAGTTTGTCCTCAGCAATCCGTGAACTGGAGGAGGAAATCGGAGTGGAGCTTTTTCGCAGGACCAACCGTGGAATTTCCGTAACCCCTGAAGGCGAGGAATTCTTAGGCTACGCCCGCCAGGTGGTAGAGCAGTACGAGCTGATCGAATCCAAATACGTTTCCAAGGAACATACCAAGAAGAAATTCAGTGTTTCCATGCAGCACTACACCTTCGCAGTAAATGCTTTCGTGGAAATGGTGAAGCAGTTCGGAATGGACGAATACGAATTCGCCGTCCACGAAACCCGCACCTACGACATCATCACCGACGTAAAAGACTTCAAAAGCGAGATCGGCATCCTTTACCTGAACGACTTTAACCACAAAGTCCTTGAGAAACTTTTCCACGAGTTCAATTTGGAATTCCACCCAATTCTGGAATGCAGCATCTATGTCTACATGTGGAAAGGCCATCCCCTTGCCGACCGCGACCTGATCACCCTGGAAGACCTTCGCGAGTACCCCTGCCTCTCCTTCGAGCAAGGCACCTACAACTCCTTCTACTTCGCCGAAGAAGTCCTGAGCACATACGAATACAAACGCCTTATCAAAGCCAACGACCGCGCCACCCTCCTGAACCTGATGGTAGGCCTCAACGGCTACACCCTCTGCTCCGGAATCATCTGCGAAGAACTAAACGGCTCCGACTACTGCGCCGTGAAGCTAGACTCCGACGAGGTCATGACCATCGGCTACCTTGCAAGAAAAGGCACCACGATCAGTAAGTTAGGACAGAAGTACCTGGAAGAAATTGCCAAATACAAAGACAAAGCATTACGATAATCCACACACTTACATAAACTTCCATTTGGAACTAAAGCTGAACCTAACCACCCACTACACCCCCCACTTTCAGTTTGGGCGGAAACAGCGCAGCGCCTTCCCGCCCAAACGTCCGCTGCAACCAACTGTTCACCAACCAGTACACAGCCAGTGGGGGAGGGATAAATCTAAGCGAGCCATTTAAGGAGCGCTCTTAGTGGCGGTGAGATCCATGACTTACGGAGACTTATGCGAGAGGGCTCTCCCGAGCGCATTAGTCGCAGTTAGTCATTAGCTCACCAGAACGTTGCGACGGCGAGCGTGATTTATCCCTCCCCCGCTGGCGTCCACTTTAGCTATAGCTTTACCCTATAACTAGCCCTAACTTTTATGAATTAACACTTTTACTCCAATTGTGTTATAGTAACCATATCGACGATGAAACACCACTTAAAGGAAAGAGGAAAGACATGTCTTCAATATTAATCCAAGATGTGAGCAAAACCTTCGAAACCAAAGACGGTTCCGTACAAGCCCTGAACCACGTAAGTCTCTCCATTGAAACCGGAGATATCTACGGAATCATCGGAATGTCCGGTGCAGGAAAAAGTACCCTGGTACGATGTATGAACTTTCTTGAAGTACCATCCGAAGGAAAAGTTTTGATAGACGGAAAATCCCTCAGCGAATTTTCCCCCAAAGAACTCCGCAAAGAGCGAGAGAAAATAGGAATGATTTTCCAGCATTTCAACCTGCTCATGCAGAAAAACGTACTGGAAAACGTCTGCTTCCCACTGTACATTCAGGGGAAGAAAAAAGCCGAAGCAAGAGCAAAAGCCCTGGAGCTTCTGGAAATCGTAGGACTGGCAGACAGAGCGAAAGCCTATCCCGCACAGCTCTCCGGTGGACAGAAACAAAGAGTGGCAATCGCCAGAGCCCTGGCCTCCGATCCGCAGATCTTACTTTGCGACGAAGCCACAAGCGCCCTGGATCCCCAGACCACATCCTCCATACTTGAACTTTTGCAGGACATCAACCAGAAATTTGGAATCACCATCGTGATCATTACCCACCAGATGTCAGTTGTCCGTGAGATTTGTACTCATGTGGCAATTATGAAAGACGGTGAAGTAAAAGAACAAGGCCTTGTAGAAGAAATCTTCAGCCACCCGAAATCACAGGTTGCCAAAGAACTGATCAGCAAGGACTCTGGAAACGACGTAGAAAGCAAAAAGCTTACCCAGTCCGAAATCCAGGACGGCGAAATCGTTCGAATCGTATTCTCTGAGAACTCCGCATTCGAACCAGTAATCGCAAACCTTATATTAACCTTCCACGAACCTGTAAACATTCTGAAGGCAAACACCAAAAACGTAGGCGGTGTAGCCAAAGGAGAAATGATCCTCCAGTTCATGAGTGACAGCACCAATGTACCGGAGATGAAGAAATTCCTTACAGAACGTGGACTTGAGATAGGGGAGGCGAACTGATTATGTGGACGAAACAAGTAACCGATATGATAATCGCAGGTGTAGGGGAAACATTATACATGACCCTGTTTTCCACCTTCTTCGGATATGTATTTGGAATGCCCCTTGGAATCCTGCTGAAAGTATCCGACAAAGAAGGCTTGCGGCCAAATGCAGTACTATATAAGATCCTGGATGTGATCGCAAATATTTTCCGAAGCATCCCATTCCTGATCCTGTTGATCCTGCTCATTCCATTCACCAGATTTCTGGTAGGAAAAAGCTATGGAACCACAGCCACCATCGTACCCCTTACCATTGCGGCAATCCCTTTTATCGGACGAATGGTAGAGTCTTCCTTAAATGAGGTAGACCCGGGAGTTATCGAGGCTGCAAGATCCATGGGAGCAAGCAACCTTCAGATCGTATTTAGGGTAATGCTGGTAGAAGCAAGAACATCCTTGATCTCAGGAGCTACCATTGTAACAGGAACTATCCTTGGTTACTCCGCAATGGCAGGAACTGTAGGAGGAGGCGGACTTGGAGACATTGCAGTCCGTTACGGATACAACCGCTGGCAGACAGACATTATGCTGGTGACAGTTATCCTTCTGGTAGTACTGGTACAGATTTTCCAGACTATTGGTATGTTGATCGCCAACAAGCTGGATAAAAGAAAATAAGTCAAAAAATGATTGTAATGTAGAAACTAAATATATTTTTAAAAAAAGAGGAGGAACTTTATTATGAAAAAATTAATCGCAGCAGCACTCACAGGAGCATTAGTACTTGGAACCGTTGGAACATCCGTTGTTTTCGCAGCAGATGATGACAAAACCATTACAGTAGCAGCATCCGAGACACCACATTCCGAGATCCTTGAAGCAGCAAAACCGATCCTTGAGGAAGAGGGATACGACCTTGAGGTAACGGTATTTGATGATTATGTACAGCCAAACGAAGTTGTAGAGAGCGGCGATTTCGATGCAAACTACTTCCAGCACATTCCATATCTGAACAGCTTCAACGAGGAAAAAGGAACTCACCTTGTAAATGCAGGCGGAATCCACTACGAACCATTTGGAATTTATCCTGGAACAAAATCCAGCCTTGATGATATCGCAGATGGCGACACAATCGCAGTACCGAACGATACCACAAACGAGGCAAGAGCACTTCTTCTTCTCCAGGACAACGGAATTATCAAACTGAAAGACGGTGCTGGCCTTGAGGCAACTGTAAACGATATTGAGGAGAACCCATACAACGTAGAAATCGTTGAGCTTGCAGCTGAGCAGGTAGCACGTGTTGCAGAAGAGACTTCTTACATTGTCCTTAACGGAAACTATGCACTTCAGGCTGGTTATTCTGTATCCAAAGATGCACTTGCATATGAGACCTCTGATTCCGAAGCTGCCAAAACATATGTAAACGTAATCGCAGTAAAAGAAGGAAACGAGAACAGCGACAAGATCAAAGCTCTTGTAGATGTATTAAAATCTGACGAGATCAAAGACTTCATCAACGAGAAATATGACGGAGCCGTTATCCCATTCGAGGATAGCGATGACGCAGAGGCTGAGGACACAGAAGCAGCAGATGCTGACGAGAGCGCAGATGCAGAAGCTGACACAGCAGACGAGGCAGCTGAGGAGACAGACGCTGAATAATCTGTAAAAATTAAACAGGATTTTATTAAGAGAGTGATTATAAATCGGATTGAAATGCATTGGAAAAGATACATTTCAGTCCGATTTTTGCCTGAAAAAAAAGATGTGTCCAATATATAGAACAGCACATAATTATGGAAAAGGGTGACCTGCAGCCCTCTGCAAAAACAGTTGAAAAACCTTATAAAATCTGCTATTATAAAAACGAATTTTTTAGGTATCGAGGTGAGGCCAAGTGAAAAAAAACGAATGTGCGAACCGGTTTGTCTGCCTGTTTTTCAGTGTGGCAGTTGCGGTTTTGTGTGTGCTTTTTGCAGGCATGGAAGCGAAGAGCATTATGCATGTTTACGATCTGAAACCGGCCTCAGCTTCTTTGATTTCACCAGAGCTTTCCAGAAGCACCCAGACAAGTGCAGAAGAATTGACAGGACTTCGGCAGGTGTCTGTAAGGCTGGAGGCGGACCAGCGCCTTCGCCACAGGTCAGGCGTGGAAACCCAGGTGCTCATCATGCTGGCAGTTCTGCTGGCGAATACCGTATTTTATAAAGCAAAGAAACATCTGCTGACCAGAAATGATGCTGACGGCAGACGGTTTATCATCTGTTACATCCATCATCAGGACGGACAGAAGCACTGAAGATCATATACCATTGTTTCATATTGCTGATTGCTGCAATTGTTTTCATTATGAGTAAAGCATTGCAGTGGAGAGCAATTATTTTCCATGTAAACAAACGTATATGATTGGAGGTATGACACTATATGTTACTTAATATTTTTATAGGAGTAATGATTGTTGCAGCCATTGCTGTCGGTATCTGGATGGCATGGTTTGACAGTCATGGAGGAAAGAAATGATAGCACAGATTTTTGCAGTAGTAATTTTCCTGGCGATGTTCATTCTGATCATCACAGAAGTATGGGAAAGACATATTGTTACGCTGGGATGTGCGCTCCTTACATTGATTCTTGTATTTGGAATCTGTATGCACAGCCCCTCAGCAATTATTGAAACACTGAACATACATAGTATTTTTTCACCGGGATTCTGGCACACAGCAGGTGAAGCAAGCGAAGCTTCTGCTGGAATCAACTGGGAAACTATCGTGTTCATCGCTGGTATGATGATCATGGTAGAAGGCATGGCAAACTCCGGATTTTTCCGCTGGTTATGCATGAAGATCGCGAAATTGGTTAAATACCAGATCATCCCGATCTTTATCACATTTATGCTCCTGTCCTTTGTACTTGCTATGTTTATCGATAGTATCACCGTAATCCTGTTCCTTGCAGCGGTTACCGTAGAACTGTCACAGCTGCTGAAATTTAATCCGGTACCAATGATCCTTGCAGAGATTTTCTGCGCCAACCTTGGTGGATCTGCAACCATGTGCGGAGATCCGCCGAACATTATCATTGGAACATCACTTGGATTTTCCTTTGCAGATTTCGTGACAAACACAGGTCTGATCGCGGTGATCGCACTGGTACTGGTTGTAATCTATTTCTACTTTATTTTCCGCAAAGAGCTTACTGAAAATGCGGGAAAAATTGATCCGTCTACCTTGCCGGATCCGGAAGAAGCAATTGTAAGTAAGAAGGGCTTCACAATCAGCTGTGTGATCTTCCTTTGCGCTGTTGTCCTTCTGGTAACACATTCTCAGACAGGACTTACCGTATCCTGTATCGGTGTATTTATCGCAGCTGTGACACTGATCACTTCCGGAAAAGATGCTTTGGACCTTCTGAAAAAGGTTGATTACAAGACACTGCTGTTTTTCGTAGGACTTTTCGTAGTTGTTGGTGGTCTGGAGCAGACTGGAATCCTTACCATCCTGGCCGGATTCATTGGTAAGGTCAGCGGCGGCAACCTGAAGGTAATGATCGCCATTATTATCTGGGTATCTGCTGTCGCAAGTGCATTTATTGATAATATTCCGTTTGCAGCTACCATGATCCCGGTTATTGACAGTCTGGCAGCCGCACAGGGAATTGATATTTCCATTCTGGCATGGGCTCTTGCAATGGGTACTGACATCGGCGGAAGTGCAACCCCAATTGGAGCTTCTGCAAACGTAGTCGGTATCGCAACAGCAGCCAAGAGCGGTCACATGATCAAATGGGGAAAATACTGCAAGGCAATGGCACCTGCCACGATCCTGGTTGTCCTCGTTTCCATGCTGATGATTTATGCAAGATATTTATAATGCCATAAGAGGGAAATGCAGAACTGTCAATTATCGGAGAGAAGGTAGTGCCAGGGATCTGGCATGCTATGAATAAATGACAGTTGGTCTTGCCCGCTTTTAACGGCATTTTATCCGGAAAAATCCGTGAAACAAGGGCGGATTTCTCTGGTTAGAAGGGAGGATACCATGAAAACACAAAAACAGGTGATCATTTCCATTGGACGAGAGTTCGGAAGCGCAGGTCATGAAATTGCAGAGCGAATCGCCAAGCGCTATGGACTTTCCTTATACGATCACAATCTTTTACGCGAGGTGGCAGACAGCCATAACGTAAATCCAGAAGAACTGGAAATCTTTGACGAGATGAAGCACAACAAATTTCTTTATCGTACAGTGAAAGGAATGAGCAGTTCTCCAGCAGACAACGTTGCTATGATGCAGTTCAATTTTCTTCGGGAAAAGGCTGAAAAAGGAGAATCCTTTGTAGTTGTAGGACGTTGCTCTGAGACAATCCTGAAGGATTATGCGGGCCTGATTTCCATCTTCATTATTGGAGACATGGATCAGAAAATTGCCCGTGTAGCCCGTCTTTACGGAAAAACCGATAAAGAAGCTGAGCGTTTCATCAAAGAGAAAGACAGAAAGAGAAAGAAATATCATGACAGCCACTGCAAGACCAAATGGTCTGAGCCGCACGTCTATGATCTGAGTCTGAACAGCAGCACTCTTGGCGTGGAGGGAAGCGTTGAATTTCTTTCATCCTATATTGACAAAAGGATATCAAAAATGAAATAATAAGCTTAATGACAAAAGGTTCTGCCAGGACGCATACAGGTGTCAGGGCGGAACCTTTGTGGTTTTTGTGACCGTAGTCAGTAAGAGTAGTCAGAAATAGTTCTGATGTTGGGAAGGTGCTACCCTAAAGCCACGAACTCTCATTTATCCAGGAGGAAAATTTATGTTCACTGATGACGAAAAAGACTACATTATGCGTATGATCAAAGAGATTGCCCGTGTCCTTGCCAGTGTCATGCTTGGGAAAAAATATGTCCAGGTGGAATTGCCGGTAGAATCCAAATACCAGATTTCCGGAGACAAGCTTTACCATATGAAAACCATGGTGGACAGAGGCGAGATCAACGAGGCAGAGAACGAACTTCTTGACCGGATCGATTACGCTGACAAAGAAGCTCTGGCAGAAGCTATGTTTTTCTACGAATATGCTGCATCCAAAGGGGATGAATTTCTGGAAGCGCACAACTATTCCCTGGAGGAAATAAGGGATGGGATCCAGCAGCTGGCAGAAGATGCAGGATATGGAAATATTATAAATATGCTTGATATAAAATAGAATCTCTTGTGATATATGAAATACTGCGATTTTATTAAGTCTGCTCCCAAAAGTATTTTTGCCAAGTGGGAGCGCCATAGGCGTGGAACAGCTGACTTTCCTATATGGAGATGTCGCCGACAGGCGGCATGTCCGTTTAGAGTGAAATTGTGATCACGCTTAAAATGATGAGGAGATTATAAGATGTTTCTTGAAAAAAACAGAGACCGGATAGAAAAAGACTTTGAAGATTTTTCCAGGGAACTGCCAGGAAAAGCGGAAGAAATAAAGAAGAGAATGGAAGCACTAAGTCCTGATATTGTGATCGGAATGAAATATCTGTACAGCAATATGCCCTACAGCGATGTGGGAAACTATACCTTTGACACTTATCTGGATTATGTGCAGCAGGGAATCTATCTCTGGGAAAATTCCCCTTATGTAAAGAATTATCCAGAGCTTTATTTCCTGAATTACGTGCTTTTTCATCGGACAAATGATGAAGAAATCAAACCATGCCGTACCTATTTCTGGGAAAAAATAAAGGATAAGGTCCAGGGGAAGACCATGGTGGAAGCTGCACTGGAAATCAATCACTGGTGTGCGGGAGAAGTGATGTACCAGGGAACGGACATGCGTACCGGCTCCGCACTGGAAATTTACAGAAGCGGTGTAGGCCGCTGTGGTGAGGAAGCCGTCTTTGTGGTAAATGTAATGCGAAGCGCCGGAATCCCTGCAAGACCGGTGTATGTGCCAAGATGGTCCCATTGTGATGACAACCACGCCTGGGTAGAGGTCTGGTGCGATGGCGACTGGCATTATCTGGGAGCTTGCGAGCCAGAAGCTGTTCTGGACAAGAGCTGGTTTACCAATGCAGCATCCAGGGCCATGATGATCGGCTCCAGATGGTATGACCGCGCTATGCCAGACGAAAAAGTGATCGGAAAAGACGGAATGAACCGGATCATTAATCTTCTTGGTAAATATGCCAAAACCAGGTGGATCACTATTACAGTGGAAGATCTGGATGGAACTCCGGCAGCTGGGGCAAAAGTACGGGCTGAGGTAATGAACTATGGGGAATTTTCCCCGATTGCAATAATGGAAGCAGACAAAAATGGCTGTATTTCTTTTGAAACCGGTTTTGGAAGCCTGCTGATCTGTGCTGTTTATGATGGTGCTTACGGGGAAAAGGTAATCGACACAAGAGAGGACGACCATTTTACCTGTACTCTTGGTGAGGAATATGAAGATGAGCTTTGGGTGGATTTTGACATGAATGCACCGGAGGATACCGGCAGAATAAGCTGGAATATTACCCAAGAACAGGAAGAAGAGAATAATCGCCGGATTGCCGCTGAGGCAGAACACTGTCGACGTAAGATTGAGAAATTCCAGCCGCTGTGGAAGCGCTGCCTTTTTGGACATACCATGAAGGAAGTGGAGCCTATGATGGCTGTTTTGTCTGAGAAAGACAGAAGGGATGCTTTTCCAGAAGTGCTGGAGGGCCATTATCAGGAGGCCTCGGTTTATCGCGAATTTAATCCAGATGAGATTTACATTCCATATGTATGGAATCCCCGCGTGGAAAATGAGGTTCTTACCAGGTGGAGAAAGAAGATCCTGGGCTATTTTGACAAGGGGCAGAGGGATGCCTTTGAAGCAGATCCCAAGAGCATCTGGACCTGGATCGAAGAGAACATTTCAGTCCGCAATGACAAAGAGCGCCTGACTGCATACACCACTCCTGGTGCAGCACTGGAGCTTGGAATTGCCGGAGAGAAATCCCACAAGGTGCTTTTCGTGGCAATCGCCAGAACTCTGGGAATCCCGGCACGTCTGAATCCTGCTGATGGAGCTATTGAATATTGGGATGGAATGAGGTTTGTAGCAGTATTGGAAGAGAGCCGGAAGGAATCCCATCTTACAGTCTTCGCCGGGGAAAAAGGGGACTGGAATTATTTCCAGAACTGGACCATTGCGGTGACAGACGGAAGAGGATACCTTACCCTGGATTTCAGCGACCGCAAGTGGGAAGCTGGAAAACTGGAATTGGATATTATGCCGGGAGATTACCGGATCCTGACTGGAAACCGTCTGCCAAATGGAAACATTCTGGGAAAAAGATACGATTTTCATATTGAAAAAGATGAGACGAAGCGGGTGGAACTGGAGCTTCGGGAGTATTGTCTGGAGGAAATGTTCAACCGTCATTCCATTCCGGATTCCAAGCTGACCAATCGGGCTGGAAATCAGGTGCTGGTGTCCCAATTGACGGGAAAAATAAGCGGAGATGCTGCCAAATGTGAGAATGGCATGGCTGAACGAGGCATCCTCTTCTGGCTGGAAGAAGACCGTGAGCCTACTGTGCACATTCTTAATGAAATAATGGAATTGAAAGAAAAATATGAAAAAATACAAAAACAGATTATATTTATCCTTCGCAGCGAAGAATCTTTAAAGAATGCTACTCTGGTGAAATGTCTGGAACTGCTCCCTGAAATTCAGGTGTACTTCCACGATTTCGGCAAGGACAAGGAAATGACCGCCCGCCGCATGTACGTAGATTCCGGGAAGCTGCCGCTTATGACCATTACCGAGGGCCAATGCCAGGGTATCTTTGCAGCAGCTGGATACTCCGTGGGTATGGCAGATATGTTGGTGAGGATTTTTGAGGCATGAACCGGGATCAGATCAAATACGTAGCCATGTTTACCATGCTATTAAACCATATTGCAAACGTTTTCCTGGAACCAGGTACCTTTCTTTTTGAGGTGATGGTGGACGTGGGTTATTTTACCGCTATCACCATGTGCTACTTCCTGGTAGAAGGTTACGGCTACACCCGCTCCAAAGAGAAATACGGCAAACGGCTTCTGCTGTTTGCCCTGATTTCCGAAATCCCCTTCTGTCTTGCGTTTACAGAAGAAGGAACCATCAGTTTCGTAAGCATGAACATGCTATTCACTCTTTTCCTGTGCTTCCTAATTCTCTATGCAATGGAAAAAATCCCTTCAGGAACCCGGCAGACACTCTGCATCTTGGGCCTGGTATTTGCCTCCGCCTACAGCGACTGGGCCTTTCTTGCCCCTATCTTCACCTATTGGTTCGCAAGCTGTGGCCTCCGGGATGCACAGGGGAAAATGTTGCCAGCCGGCGGCCGGAATGCTGATCAGAAAAGCCATCTGGCTGGCGGCCAGAATTCTGAACGAAAAAAACTTTTATGGAAGGTTTTCAGAAAGGCAATGCTGTTCTTTGGTCTGTTAAACCTTGTAGAAAACATGGAGCAGACCACTCCTGCCAGGGCTGTTATCCAGTCCCTCGGCGCCACCGCCGGAATTCCGCTCTCAGCACTTTGCATCATCTATCTCTACAACGGAAAGCGCTCAAAAAAACATCGAACCTTTTCTAAGTGGTTCTTCTACATTTTTTATCCGGCACATTTGCTAATATTAGGTATATTGAGAATTGCTATTTAATGTGTTGGTCGTTATCCCGGACGCGATTTCACAATGTATATTCACCGCCGCGCGTCGCAACGTTCCGGCAAGCTAATGACTAACTACGACTAAGACGCTCAGGAGAGCCTTCGCGCCTAAGTCTCCGTAAGTCATGGATCTCGCCTCCACTAAAACCGCTCCTGAAATGCGCGGCTTGCGAATATACGTTGCAAAATCGCTGGTTACTGGAAAGGGAAAAAAGAAACAATAACGACAACAACAGGGGTGGGGTGAAGTAGTTGGTATCCCGCAACTTTATTATTTTTTGCTAATCTATCGTTACCAAAAAAGTATAGGGAAATCAATCACTCGCCCTCCCCCTTCGTAAAAAGTTCTTATATAACATCAGTTCCAGCCAGTACATAGCATTTGGGCAATGTGTATTACTCCAGCGAGCCATTTTAGGCGCGTTCTTAGCGCAGATGAAATCCAGCGCTTACGAAGACTTATGCGTGAGGGCTCTCCCGAACGCATTAGTCGCAGTTAGCGATTAGTTCATCGGAGCGTTGCGCCGGCGAGTGAGTAATACACATTGTCCAAATGCGTCCCTCCTGAAAAACTTTTCACCCTCCCAACACACTAAATAGCAACTTAGAAAACCTTGTACAATAAAACCGGCTATGCTAAAATAAAGAAAGATTTCAGGGACAAAGCAGTTTGTCCCTTGTTTTACGTTTGAAGAAAGGATACCCTATGTTTCACATAATCCCCAACAATTTTTTTGTTCCGCTATCCTCGCCAAACCGAATTGTGTACTGGGAATGTATCAGCCGCCTTTTTGCCATTATGGAACACCAGCTCTCCTTTGGCGTGGAAAGAGAAGTGCTGGTAGACGAGCTGGAATTTTATTTTGGGCAGGAAAATGCGGCCCAGCTGGTGGAAGAAGAATTCCAGGCTGATGACAGCCGAAGCCGGGCTAACGGCATTTTGCGCCGCCTGGAATACTACGGCTGGATCGAAGTGGAAACAGACAAAAGCTACGTACAGCGTGTAAACTTCAAGGAATACGCTGTGAAAATAATCAAAACACTCCTGGATATCGCAGATGGGAAACAAATTGAATACCAGGGGTACATTTATACCATTTACAGTCTGGTAAAAGGCACCATGGATAAGCCGGGTATCGTGCTCATGCAGATCTGGGAAAACACCGACTACCTGATCACTGGTCTGAAAAACCTCAATTCCAACATCAAACACTACATTGATGACCTTACCAGACACAGCACGGTTGCCCAGATTATGGATGCACTGTTTAACGACTACATTACCAATATTGTAGACAAAGCCTACCACCGCCTGTTGACTTCTGACAATGTTTCCAAGTTTCGTCCGGAAATTATGCAGTGCCTGGAGAAAAGAAGCCACAATGAGGAATTTCTGGAAAAGGCATCTGCAGAGATTGCAGCTATCCGGGAGGTTTCCGAGGAAGAGGGGCGGGAACTGACCTACCGTTATCTTCACGAAATTATTGAGGCTTTCCGCAATATGGACGAGATTCTTCAGGAAATCAACCAGAAAAATACCCAGTACCAGCGAGCTGCCATCAACCGTGCCAAATTTCTCCTGGCAGGAAATGAAGATGTGCGGGGGCAGCTGAAAGAAATACTCATGGGAATTAATGAAGAAATCAACCGGGAAAATATGGATCTTGGGGGAATCTACCGCATTGATTTTCTGGATGATCTGGTGCGTATTTACCAGTGTTCTATTCTGGAACAAAGTTCTCTGTATCTGGCAGTAGAAGGGAAAAAGGAATTCATCCCCTCCAGTCTGGAGAATGAGGAACCAGACGAAGAGCTTCGCCGTGAGAAAATGAGAAAGATGGCAGAAAAGATCCGGAAAGTGATCAGTGTAGAGAAAATTCAGAACTATGTAAACCGTTATCTGGCGGAAAAGGATGAGCTGGAAGCAAGCCAGCTTCCTCTTAATAATGAAGAGGATTTTATCAAACTGATCTATGTGCGCCTTTATGGTCAGCGCAAAAATATGGGATATGTAATAGAAACTCTGGAAGAACGGGAAGTAAACGGCTACCGTTTCAAAGATTTTCGGATACGGAGGAGAGAAAATGGAATATCTGGAAGGAATGCTGCAAAAAGAAAAGGATAATTTCAGCAGGGTTTGCAACCGTCTTCTGGGAACCTGCTTTTTGTGCAAAGGAAACCAGAATACCAAAGCAGATTATTATTTTGTGCTGAAATACAGGAAAGAATTTAAAGAATATCTGGGCGTTCTTGGCTATCGCCTTGAGATAAACGAGGAATATGGAGTGATTCAGCTGACCAGTCCGAGAGGGTATAACCGGATGAATCTGAAGCTTTATGATTCCATTGTACTTCTGATCCTGCGAATTCTTTACGATGAAAAGAAGCGTGAGCTTTCCGCAATAGAGGAAGTAATCGTGAACCTTGGAGACATTCAGGATAAGTTTGTGAGTCTTAATATCCGTGACAGATTAATCGACAAAACCACCATGCGAAATGCCCTGAGCCTATTCCGAAGATATCAGATCGTGGAGCTTCTGGATAAGGATATGGGAGATGAAGAATCTCGTGTTCTGATTTACGACTCCATTCTGATGGTGGTACGTGCAGAAGACATTAAGGCAGCATATGAGAAACTGGAGACATACAGAAAGGGAAGAAACGAAAGCGATGAAGAAACTGACGAGGATGAAGCTGATTAACTGGCACAGGTTTAATAACTGTACCATAGAGTTTGGAGATTCTACTCTTTTATCTGGTGAAAACGGCGCTGGAAAATCCACTCTTTTGGACGCAATCCAGTTTGTGATCATCTGTTCCACCGGCTATTTTAACAAGGCGGCCCACGAGAATGGCAAGCGAAGGCTTACCGGATATATCCGCTGTAAAACAGGAAAAGAAAACCAGCCTTATGAGCGTACCGGCGAGATCAGCGCTCATGTTGCCCTGGAATTTTATGAGGAAAGCAAGGATAAATATTTCATTATCGGTGCTGTTGTGGATTCTGCTTCTGAGGGCCAGGAGACTACAGTGCGGTATCTGATGGAGAATACCAGGATCTCAGATGATCTTTTCCTGTACGGAAACCAGGTGAAATCCATTGCAGAATTCCGTGGTTCCAACATTGATATCCGCCAGTGGTGCAAGACCAATATGGAAGCCCGTAGAATGGTCACAGCAAGACTTGGAAGGATTGAAGATAAGTTCTTTCGTCTGATTCCAAAAGCGCTTGCATTTAAGCCAATCGACGATATTAAGGACTTTGTTTACTCTTACGTGCTGGATGAAAAAGAAGTCAATATTGATGTACTTCGGGAGAATGTGCGTACTTATCAGGATATGGAACGTACCCTTGATAACGTGAAAAAACGCATGAAAAAACTGAAAAAAATACAGGAATTGTACCAGCGTGTACAGGAGCGTATTGAAAAGGACAGGATGTACGAGTATTTCCTGAAACGTAGTGATCTGGAGCTTGTGGAAGGACAGCTTTCCAGTCTGGAAACTGCCAGAAAGAACGAAGAAATCCGTCTTTCCCAGGCGAAAGCCCAGTTGGAAATGCTTCAGAAAGAGCGCTCTGAAAAGCAGGAAATTGCCACAAATATTCGTGTAGAACTGCGTCATAACCAGGAATTTGTAGCTTTGGAAGAGGAGAAAAAAGAGCTAAAAAGGCTTCAGGATAAGAGACAGGAAGCTATGAATGAGGGGACGGAATTGAAGAAGAGCGTGGCTCAGGCGGCCAGGGACTGCGAGAGTTTATTGCGGACTATGGGGGCAGGGGACACTTCCGGATATTCTGCAGCAGTTTCTGCCGAAATGAGTCAGTCTGCAAATGCAGAAAATGGAACTGGCGCAGATTTCGCTTCCTGTATCCGTGAATACCGGAAAAAACTTCAAACTCTGGATGGTGATATCAATGTAACAGAAATAAAGAGCCTTACAGATGATGTGATCCATTTCAAACAGATGCGCTATGGAGAACAGCAGGAAGAGCAGGCGCAGCTGAAGATCCGGCTGAATCAGAACCAGACAGAATGGGAGAAATTAAGCAAAAAGATCAATAAACTGAAACGCAAAAAGCTGACTTATCCATCTGGTGTAGAACTTCTTGTGGAGTCTGTACAGGAAGAATTTGCGGGCATTGGAAGAGAAATCCAGCCTGGAGTGCTCTGCGAAATGCTGGAAATTAAGGATGAGGAATGGCGAAACGCAGTGGAGGGGTATCTGAATACGCAGCGTTTTTACGTGCTTGTAGAACCGGAGAACTTCGATATTGCACTTGGTATTTATGACCGTCTTCGAAGAGAGAAAAAGGTTTACGGAGTAGGTCTGATCAACACGAAAGATCTGGAAAAATACGACACTGCGCCTGCTGGAACTCTGGCAGAAGTAGTCACCTCCCAGAACAAATATGCCCGTCAGTACAGCAACATGATCCTTGGAAAAGTACAGATGTGCGAGCGTTACGAAGACCTGAAAAAGTATTCTGTTTCTATCACAAAGGGCTGTATGAGATATCAGAACCGTGTGGCAAGTGCCATCAAACCAGAGGTATTTCGTGTGCCGTTTATCGGCAAAAATGCTTTTACCGTACAGCTGGCACAGGCTGAAGAAGAATTTCAGAAGCTTAGTGAAACAATGGAAAATCAGGAGAAAAAGCTGTCTGACACAAAAGAGATTCTGGGACTTCTTTCTACAGAAAGTGACGTGGATATTAAGTACCGTCTGGATGTGATCGCTACCCTTCGTATGTTAAATAAATCCATTGATAAATGTGAGGAAAATATACGAAAACTGAAAGAAAATTCCACCCTGATCCAGAAGCAGCTGCAGCTGGATGAGCTGGAAAAAGTGCTTAGGGGATTGGATTACACCATCAGCTCCGACACGGAAAAAATCGGTGGAATGCGTGCCCGAATCCAGGATTTGGTTGCCAGAAAACAGACACTTCTGGAAAAACAGGTTACCGGAAAGAGTGAGGTAACCGCTCTTGCAGCAGATGCGGGAGAACGTTTAAATAGCTGGAATCGGGAATATAAGGAGGCTCTGGGAGTAAGATCAATTGAGCAGTTTCAAAGTGAATATTTTTATAAACTGCCTTCTAATAAGAGAAAATATAACAGTGAGAGATGTCAGATTGCCAAAGACAATATGATAAATGCCATGGTGGAATATAAGACCGAGCATGATTTTGGTGCAGCTGCCAGTCTGGAAGGTTTTCCTGAATTTGAGGCGGTGTATGAACGTTTGAAAAACTCTGAACTTCTTGATTATGAGGAGAAAGTACAGTCTGCCCATAAAGCGGCAGAAACAGAATTTCATGAGCAGTTTCTGGCGAAATTACAGGAGAATATGAAGCTTGCCCAGGGGGAATTTAAGGAACTGAACAAGGCGTTAAAGGGCATTGATTTCAGCAGTGAACGATATGAATTCCAGTTTATGCCAAGTAAAAAATACCGCAATTATTATGAAATGATCATGGATGATTTCAATGTGACACAAGGCGAATCCCTGTTTTCGGGAATCTTCCATGAGGCTCATAAAGATGTAATCGAGGAGCTGTTTGAACAGCTTTCGGTAAGTGGAGATAACAGTGCACAGGCTCTTGACGAGTTTACGGATTACCGTACTTACATGGATTATGACATTAAGATCATTCATAATGACGGCACCTATTCTTACTATTCCAAGGTATGTGAAGAGAAGAGCGGCGGTGAGACACAGACCCCGTTTTATGTGACAGTGGCAGCCTCTTTTGTGCAGCTTTACAGCAATAATATTGGTGGCGAGGCAGCTGGGCTGGTGCTCTTTGATGAGGCCTTTAATAACATGGATGATGAAAGAATCGGCGGCGTTTTGGAATTCCTGAGACGCCTTCCATTACAGCTTATTATCGCCGCTCCTCCAGATAAGATCCAGTATATCGGCCCGGCTATGGATGAAGTGATGCTAGTAATGACAGATCAGAAGCAGAGTTATGTGGAGGAATATCATAACGCGGTGTAGGCCCTGTTTGAAAAATCATTCCCATAATCTGCACGCACCAGTATGGTTGACAGGTGTTGTGTTTTTTTTGAGATGATCCCACAATTCACAGTTGCACAGTGGCAGATTAAGCGTTAAAATAAACGAAAATAATGCAGAGGAGGTACCGCATATGACAACATTGGAAATTCTGAACCGTCTGCAAGGTGATGCACTGAAAGATGGTGAACTTCGAAAAAAGCTTTTGGCCACCCGTTTGGAAAAGGATCCTCTCACTGTTTTTTGCAGATTATGCAGGGAACTTGGCTATGAATTGTATGAAATGGACCTAATATCTGCCGGAGAAGACTTCTATGCTACCATGCGCCGCAGTACCAATGGCGGCGGAGAAAACTCCCCGAAGCTGGAGGGGGAAGATGACTTCTATGAGCTTTTGATGGCAAGCCTGGAGGCAGCAGAGAAAGCAGAATAGAATTGGCTCAAATAGACATCAACTATGAGTGTTTTTGGTAAGCCAAAAGCATTATGCAAAACATTATGTAAACTAAAAAGACGACAGTTGAAAACCCAAATTTCGTTGAAAATTAGAGTGAAATGTCTGTTATAGATTGAAAAACAGGGAGTGTGTATGGCAGAATTAACGGAATTGCAGAAGCAGTTATTCGAATTACAGGATATAAAATATCGGGATTTCCACAGCAAATTAATGCCCGAAACAGCCAAGGAAAAGATTATTGGAATCCGTACTCCTGTGCTTCGGAATTTTGCAAAAGTATTCGCCGGTACTCCGGAATTAGAGGACTTTTTGCAGCAGCTTCCTCACCAGTTTTATGAGGAAAATAACCTTCATATGATGCTGATCACTGGGATAAAGGACTATCCGAAATGTATGGAAGAAGTACAGCGATTCCTGCCCTATATCGACAACTGGGCCACCTGTGATTTCCCAGAGCCAAAGTGTTTCCGTAAGAACAAAAAAGCAGTATTAGAAGAGGTCCGGAAGTGGATCGCCTCCACTGAAACCTACACTATTCGCTACGGGATCGGCATGCTTATGCGCCTTTTTCTGGACGAGGATTTTTCCCCGGAGTATCTTGAAATGGCAGCTGGCGTACAATCACAGGAATATTATGTAAACATGATGATTGCCTGGTATTTTGCCACCGCTCTGGCCAAGCAATGGGATGCTGCAGTACCTTATATTGAGCAGCACAGACTGTCGGACTGGGTACATAAAAAGACTATCCAGAAGGCAGTGGAAAGCTATCGGATTACGTCTGAACAGAAGGAATATTTGAAAGGCTACCGTTAAAAATAGGATTTTATGGTTTAGAGCCTGAGAAATGAAAAACGCCAGAATGAAAAGCTTTATCATGCGGTAAAGCGAATTTCATTCTGGCGTTTTGTATTTATGCAGGCATAAGATCCTGGTGGCTGCCGCAAATCAGCGGAAGCTCTTCAGCCAGTTCACCAGGGAATCATGCCAGATATTGTCATAAACGGTTTTCTTCATCTGGTCGGTTACCGGACCATTGTTTGCCATTTTCGCAAGGATTCCGGCTTGAAGCTCTTCTACGGTCATGTCCTCTGGGGACTTGGACCAGTCTACGGTTATCTGAGATTTTTCGGAGGCTGGTTCGGATGCGGTAGTAGTATTAGATGTTGTACCATCAGCTGCTTTTTCAGAAGCATTTGCGGTGCAATCAGAGTTACCTACAGTAGTCGCAACCGTTTCCTTTATGCTGTCCGTATTCACAGCATTTTTCAGTGCCTGAGAGATCGGAGTTGTATTTTGCTCTGCGACAGTGGCAGCAGCTTCCTCTTTTGTCTGGTCTGCGTTGTCAGCCTTAACTGTTGTATTAGTAGTTTCCGGTGTCTTTGCATTCATCTCTACCGGCTTATACTCTGGCATATCCCCAGCCGGAACCCAGATATTGCCGCTGTTTCCGGCAACGGTTACATGAATGCGTCCATTTTCTACAGAAACTTTTTCACCGGTCAGAGTACCTACATACTCAGCTGCATTTCCAGCAGCCAGATCCATAGAAGCGGCATTGTCATCATTATTTACAGTGACGATCACACGCACCCCATCCAGGTCACGGGCAAAAGCATACTGGCGGTTGGTGAGCATAAGCTCTGCATAGCTTCCATAATTAAGAGCCGGTGTATTCTGGCGGACTTTTCCAAGGGCAGCAATAAGAGCTGTGCAAGGATTTTTCTCCACTGCGTCAGCATAATCAGCAAGATTTAAGGCTGGTCTTAAGCTGTCATCTGAGGTTCTTTCCTTACGTCCCTCAATTCCAAATTCAGAACCATAATAAATACTTGGAACTCCCGGAAGGGTGTAGAGAAGCACATGAACTGGAGCAAAATGCGCCTTATTGGAAAGTTTGGTGTAAATTCGTTCTACATCATGGTTGTCCACGAAATTATAAAGATCAAGGTCGCCCATGTTCTGCAGATATTTTACAGTGTGCGCGATCTCAAAATAGTTATGGTCATTGTGTCCGCTGTAAAGAGCCTTGTGAAGTGCATAATTTGTAACACTGTGAAGGGTGCTGCCATTTACCCAGCGGCTGTAATCGCCGTGGATGACTTCGCCCATCAGCCAAAAATCCGGTTTCACTTCCTCAGCGGTGCGGCGCAACTGTTTCATAAAATCAAAGTCCAGAACGTCCGCAGCGTCAAGACGGATACCATCCACATCAAATTCAGAAACCCAGAAACGGATCACATCGCAGATGTAGTTCTGCACATCAGGATTGCGCTGGTTTAATTTTACCAGAAGATTATATCCGCCCCAGTTTTCATAGGAAAAACCATCGTTGTATTCGGTATTTCCAGAGAAGTTCACATTACAGTACCAGTTTACATAAGGTGAATTCTGTCGCTTCTCCTGAATATCTTTAAATGCGAAAAAGTCACGTCCGGTGTGGTTGAATACGCCATCGAAGATAACCTTGATCCCTTTTTCATGGCAGGTTGCAACGAAATTCTTCAGATCCTCGTTGTCACCCAGACGGGAGTCAAGCTTCCTGTAATCAGTAGTCTCATAACCATGTCCCACACTTTCAAATAAAGGACCTATATATAAAGCGGTGCACCCGATTTCTTTAATATGATCGATCCACGGAAGAAGTGTATTCAGCCTATGCACAGGCTCCCCATACTCATTCTGCTTCGGCGCCCCAGCCAAACCCAATGGATAAATGTGATAAAAAACTGCCTCGTTATACCAACTCATGTCTAACACCTCTGTCGTTTAAAATAAATTTGTACATTCAACGTTTTCTATAATAGCAGATTTTAGGAGCTTATTCCATATAAAAATATGATGATTCATGGTACTCTGTAGGGATTGTTAAAATTTTTGAAAACGGAAAATATATTGATAATTTTGCTTAAGGGCGAAAGGTTAAAAATAGGGATTCGATATACAAAATGCCGGAAGAACAGAAGAAAGCCTTTGTTGAGGCGTGATGGTAAGTTATATTGGCAAAACCTATTGACATACTATGAAAACTAGAGCATATTTTACACCAACATCAACGAAAGGAAAAACCACTTTCAAAAGCAGGAAAAATGGCAGTGAAGAGCTGAAAGTTTTATGCCAGAGTGCAGAAGTGGCGGGCCATCAGATGAATAAGAGGATAGATCCAAGAATTTTTCATAAAAATACTGCAGAAGATTACCTTCAGGCGGCGATAGAGACAGCGAATTGGATTGACACGCTGGCGGTGAAGACAGAACATGGAAGAATCTGGAAAGCGCTTCCGGAAGGACAGGACGGATATCGTGAAGATGTTCCTATGTTTACGTCAAAAAGTATGTATGATGGTTCTGCTGGAATCGGAATTTTCCTGATCCGTCTTTATGAAGCCACTAGTGATGAGAGATGGCTGAAAGAAGCAGAAGAAGCGGCTGCGCATATTATTGCTATTCAGGTTGGTCCGGAATGGTATGAGCATACCTTACATTCGGAGGTGAAAGGAATCATTCCTGTGCCGGGATGGGCGGCAGGATCTTATAATGGACCGGTAGGAGAAGCCTATTTCCTGGAGGATCTTTACCATGTGACAAGAAAGCAGGAGTATCGCGATTTCGTGCTACGCACAGCGGATATTCTTATGGAGGCAGCTTCTTGAGATGAACGCGGGTTGTTTTGGAGCGAGCAGGAGGATATTACTGCAGATGGCGGATTTATTGTTTTTCTGGATATTGTATATCGTCGCACTGGAATCCGGAAATATCTGGATTTTGCCAGTGAGGCAGCCGAACCTGGTACGACAGCTGGTGGAGAACCATCCCCACCAGAGTTGTAAGCTACCCGGGACTTTATGTAGGCGCAGCAGGATGCGGCTCTTCTTTACTGAGGGCTTACGCAGCGCTTACAGGAAAGAAGCTGACTAATTTGTATGAGTATCATTTTTTTGAGAAAATATAATGTACTTTATAATATGTACGAAGAATATGGAAATTATTTAACTGCAAAATATTACGGAACGTTTTCTTACATATAAATATAGCGCCTCTGCATACACTGTAAAAACAGCGTCGGCGGAGGCGTTTTTTTGAAAGAGTATATTGAAGAGCGGGCAGTAGAGATTGGAAATTATATTATCGAAACTAGGGCAACTGTAAGGCAGACTGCAAAAAGGTTTGGGATATCAAAGTCCACAGTACATAAGGACGTGACGACCAGACTTGCAAGCTTAAATCCAGCACTTGCAAGGCAGGCCAGGGCTGTGTTGGAGGTGAATAAATCAGAGAGACATATCAGAGGTGGTTTAGCTACCAGGGAAAAGTATTTGCATCAACATATGCTGGAAAACAATCTGCACAAAAAAATATAAACTTTTTTGTAAAAAGTGCTTGACGATTCCTTGCGATAGTGGTATAGTAAACAAGCTGTCGCAAGGAATTGCTTCTGAAATACTGAAAAATAAAATAGTTTTCAGAAAATTCGAATTAACTGTTGACAAATGACTGAACTTATGATAAAGTAACCAAGTCGCTTGAACAGAACGACAGAAACAAACAACTTTATACAGCTTCTTGAAGGTCTGAAAAACTTTTGAAAAAAGTGCTTGACAAGATCTGAAAGATATGATAAAGTAAACAGGCTGTCGCAAAGAGATGACAGACAAACAACCTTGATAACTAAACAGTGAAACACATACGATTCTCGAAAATTCTTAACGAATCATCATTCAAAAGAATGAACTTTTTATAACAGTAATGACGAGAGATAACTAAGCTAGTTGGTTGTCTTGAGTGCATCAAACACTTTTACAGAGAGTTTGATCCTGGCTCAGGATGAACGCTGGCGGCGTGCTTAACACATGCAAGTCGAACGGGAAATACTTTATTGAAACTTCGGTCGATTTAATTTATTTCTAGTGGCGGACGGGTGAGTAACGCGTGGGTAACCTGCCTTATACCGGGGGATAACAGCCAGAAATGACTGCTAATACCGCATAAGCGCACAGAACCGCATGGTTCGGTGTGAAAAACTCCGGTGGTATAAGATGGACCCGCGTTGGATTAGCTAGTTGGCAGGGCAGTGGCCTACCAAGGCGA
>NZ_JADPEX010000034.1:0-46679 GCF_015668065.1 Ruminococcus sp. 1001713B170207_170306_F1
ATCAATATAACAAGCCCCAGCAAAAAGCCGGGGCTAATACTTCAATTATTTTAGGACATTTTCAAAAACGCTTGACACCCCTAAGTGTATCTTTGCAATAAAGCATATTTGAAATATAGCGTTCTTAGTTAACAAGCACCGGCTCAACTGATGGTTGTTTATCAGACCTCCTTCAGATTCCCAGAACAGCAGATATCTTAATCTCCTTTTCTGTTTCACTGAGATCAAAGTCACCGCCATCTTCCACAGTCATGTGTACCTCATACAGTACATCTTCGGATAATGTATCCGGTGTTTCACCATCTTCTGTCTGGATATGCCATTTCTCTGTTGGAACTTCTTTCAAGGTACCATCTGTGCCGTATGCATACAGCTTCAGAGAACCTGTTTCCCCAGAGATTCCTTTCATACGTATTGCAACGGTTGTATTCGGATGCACATTCTCAATTGTGATCGTATTCAGCCATCCTTCCACATCTCCCAGGCCACCATCTGCCGCAAATTTCTCCTGGCCTAACACATTGCGCATCGCCTGATCCAGATTAACCCTACGATAAGGCATTTCCGGCAGATAAACGAATCTGTCCTGAAGTCTCAGAAGTTCCAGATAACCGGTAGGACAGTAAAGTGAATTTCCGCTGTTTCCGGCATACATTCCGATAGCCATGTTGTTGTACATAGGCTTGCTGGCAACATCCATGGAAAAAACAGTTTCACCGGTCTCAAAATCAAGTATAATATACTGCCACATACCGTTTTCCAGATTCTGTACATATCCGTAGATATATCCGGTTGCCGTAGATAATTTCATCATGGAAGTATCTGACAGATCACTTCTGCACCAGATACTCTTCATTTCGTATCCATCCTCAGTCTTAATCGTATCTACGCGTTCCACACCCGGCGTGATCATTTTATTTCCCTGTTTCAACCAATTTTCATCATAAATATTGGTATAACTCTGAATGGAGGAATCACTGTCCTCTTTTCCCAGGTTGGCACTTCCTGCACCAAACCAGTTACATACGATGGTACTTACGGTTCCTGCACCGTTATCATACACGATCGCAGAATTTTCAACAGATACCTGACTGCCCTCCGGAAGTTCATCGATCACAGGGAGACTTGCAACAACTTCTCCTGTTTTCATATCCAAGGCAAGAAGATTTACGGTCTCCTGATTATCAGTAAACATCACCAGATCTTTTGTAAGGGATGGAGAGCATCCGCTGCCCCAGGCAAGACCTCCGCCAGTTGTTTCATCCCCTTCTTTGCTTTCTTTCGCACCAGCACTCTCGTAAGGAGTTTCCCAGATTTTCTTCACCCCATTGTCCGCCTGCAGCAGATAACAGTTCTGATTCGTCAGGATCACTGCTCCATCCTTGGATGCTGCAATTCCATTCTCTGCACCCTCTCCCGGAGCCAGCTCATATACGAAGACTGCCTCTGACAGATCCGTTTCCTCTCCATTTAAAATGGCATCAATAGCTGTACGGGAAATATAGCCCATAGCACCCTGCTGTTTCCTGTCAGGGTAAATACGGAATCCTCCGGTTGCAAACCAGAGATTTCCTTCATAGTCAAACACTACAGCAAGAAGATTCTGATCCAGTGTTTTTCCAAGTGCTGCCTCTGCCGCTGCTTTAATATCAATATCCAGCACTTTCTCAAATTCCGGAAGTATGTTTCCGTCTTCATCTGTTGCTTTCAGCATCAGCACATGGTTATTATTGGTCGGACACACCAGACGGTTACTCTCATCTACAAAGGAATAGGAGCTCTGGATCAGATATTCTCCATTGTCATGCTGTTTTGGAGAAAAATATCCCAGTGTCTGTGTTTCCTCTGCATTGATATCACGAATTGCCAGTCCACCAAGCAACGGAACCACTGCATGTCCATAGGAATCGAAAAAGATAGCAGGAGACGCATTTGCATTGGTTTTTTCATAAGAAACATTGATTTCTGAATAAATGCCTACCGGTAATACTTCGTCTGTGGAATCTGTATTGTAGCAGTCATGATGAATATTGGAATCACTTGCTGCCATATAAGGATTCTCGTCAATAACCTTCTGTGTAAGTGTCTTTATGGGCAGTTCTGATGTCTGAGCTGTATTTTCCTCCGTCTGTGTTTCTTCTGCACGTACCATATTTATTGATGATTCAGATGTTGCAGCAGCTATAAAAGTGATCATTGCAAGAATTAAAGCTCTTTTCTTCATATTGTTTTCCTCCTGAGTGTTTTTATCATATTACCTTGCTGCGTTCAAACCAAATGGAAAGTCCTTCTTTTATTTTTTGCTCTTCCATAGGTTTCATAAAAAAATATTCTATCCGCATCCTGAACGCATGAAGCGAAAAATCAAGATCACTGCACCAGATGATCCCACATTTGGGATACAGGGAACGAAGATGTTCTGCCGCATTCAAACCGGACACACCAGGTAATGCAAGAAACACCACTGCCGGTACTGTTTTTCGTGTCCACTCAAAAAATTGTTCCTGGTCCTGATAGATTTCAATCAATGGAAAAACTTTCTTTTCTGTACAGTAATTTCTGATATATTCCGCACAGTTCTGTCCTTCCTGTTTCTGATCAGTCAATATAGCAATACAATACACGACATCCCTCCTTTTCCATTTAATGTACTCCCATTTGATGTACTCCCATTTGTTATTCTCATTATAAAAAAGTCGGAAATTATTTCAATAATTCTGTCACGAAACGCCAGAAAATGACACGAATTGTAAATCTATGGTATTTAGATAATTTTAAGTTGATATTCCACTTATTTTAGGAAATTTAATAACTATTATATTTGATTATCAAATTCTTCGCAAACCCTTGAAAACACTAAGTTTGTAGCAAGTGTACTTTCCCTTACTCTTTCCCTTGTGTTACATTCTCCCATTAACTTTCATGAACCTTAATATGGGAAAAATTAAGGGAAAGAAAATTTCATAACACAGTATAACATATAACAATAACAACATGGTGAACTGATTGAAATGTTTTCGATATTTAACTCTATAACTGATTATTAAAAAAATGGAGATAAGATACGATGAGAACAATATTTGCAGAATACAATCCACACAGAAACAGCATTGATGTTTATACCAATGCCGGTTATATGCTCCGCATTGACTGTTGGGAAGCTGAGAAGAACTTAAAAACCACTCCTGGATCAGACTGCGCATTAAATACACTTGCTATTGATGAGCCACTTGAATATGCACGATTATATCTTGATGGTAATATGCAAATGTGGGTAGATGCAGAAGATTCTTTGGAATTGTAAACCACAAGTAGCCTGTATGCTTTATTTTACATACAGGCTACTTAATCAAAATCACCATAATTGATCAAGCAAGTTTTTTTAATATACCTCGGAGTCATTTTCGTTCGATCTTTCATCGCTAATAAAATTTCTCTGAAGTGATAGCAGATAACAGATTGGCAGGTTTTTCTAAAAAATAATCTGCTTTTATGTGCTTATTATGACTGCCCCATACTGCTAAAGCAAAATCAATTCCCGCATTTTCCGCACATTTACTGTCATATTTGCTATCTCCGATATAAAGTACTTTCCTATGGTCTGTTTTTGATAATTCCACATATTTCAAAATCGGTGCGGCATTGGGTTTATGTTCCTGTGTATCGTCTGCACATATGATTGTTTTGAAATAATGACTGATACCAAACGGACAAAAATCATGTGTAAATTCTTCCCTTGTCTTTGATGTGACAATCCCCATTTCATAATCCAGACTTAGAAGATTTTTCAATAATTCAACGATTCCGTCAAATACTTTAATGTTATTTGTATAGTTACGCATATTTTTATCCCATAATTCTATCGCATAGGAAGTGTCTTTTATCGCAAGTTTTTTCAAAGCGTCTGTTCCTGTAATCCCTAACGCAAATCTTAGTTCAGAACATGGTATCTCTCTCCCGGACAATCCCTTTATAGTTTCCTGTAAAGAATGTAATACAGCATATTCCGTATCAATCAGAGTGCCGTCAATGTCAAAAACGATATGCTTATACTTCATGCTGCCACCTTTCCCTGTCTGTATCAAAATAACGTATCACCCTGCATGGATTTCCTACTGCAACACAATTAGGCGGGATAGGGCGGGTAACTACACTTCCAGCCCCTATCACGCTGTTTTTTCCTATAGTGACTCCGGGCAGAAGAATACAGCCGCCGCCAATCCAGACATTACTTTCTATTTCTATCGGACGTGCATAGGTTCTAAAAAATGTTGTCTGACGTTCCCTCCAATCCGGCACAAACCTTTCCTGTGGTAAGACAGGGTGTGAAGATGTATAAATCTGCACATTTGACGCAATCAATACCCTGTCGCCAATTCGGATAGTTTTGTTATCCACAAAGGTACAATTCATATTGACGATCACATCATTTCCCAAAAAAATATTTTTTCCATAGTCGCAATGAAAAGGCGTGTCGATTGCCACATTTTCCCCTATTCCGCCCAACAGCTCCCGAAGAATGGAAGTGCGTTTTTCTGTATCTCTATAATCAGAAAAATAATATTTCCGTGTTAATTCCCTTGTGCGGGCAATCTGCTTTAACGTATCGCTGTCCGCTGTTTCCAAAAAATCACTGGATTCGTAATACACAATATCCCCCCTTAACGAAAACTGTTTTCCATAACGCCCGGAAGCAGGGCATAGATAGAACAGCCAATCTGATCCTCAAACCGTTCTTTAATCTCTAAAATCTTTTTCCATCTGTCTATTGTCGCTGGGTGAACGCCGTATCGCATTGTCACGTCTACAAATCTCTTTTCCAAAAGACAGAACCCCGAAGGCATAGCCAATGCGTCACATAACTGTACAAGACGGTCATAATCATCATATACCGCATTTGCAACAAATTCTTTCATAAACAGGTAATCCTCATCACTGACATCAAACTCTCCGATAGATGTGGCAATATCCTGTATCATAAATGCGTGGGATATACATATTTGTGCGGCTTTTCCCCACCCACGCTCCATACAGTAACGATAGCCGTCTATCAGATGCCTTTCCGAACTCACTCCGGCATAACGTCCAATATCGTGTAACAGCCCGAAAATATACGCCTGTTCAGAAGATAAATCTTTACAGTGTGACGCAATGTTTTTACAGGCTTCGGCTACATACCGGGAATGTTCTGCCCATGCTCCCGGATTGGATTCTGCCGCTTCCCTTAATGCCAGTTCTGCGGTCTGAATGTTCAACTCCATTTTTAACTCCTTTCAAAAGGGCGGGGCTGGAAGATAAACTGTCCAGCCCCTTTATGATGAAATATTTACAGATAAATCAGCAATCCCCGGCATAGTACGAAACAATGTTCATATAGTCCGTTGGATTCGGAACTTCTAAAACAAGCCGCAAACAGTTTTTGTTTTGGGAGTATTGCCGCCACAAACTGCCCTGTATCTTTTCTTCCCCATTGATGTTTTGTTTTTTACCATCCGGGCAGAGCATATTTACTTTGCCGGAACAGCTATTGACCGTATCTAAAAAATTTTTCATGTTCAGAATGTTCAGTTTTACCACTTTGCACTCACCTCCTGTAAATGACGGATTTACTTTACAGGTATCATTATAATGCAAAAGGAATAGAAAAAATATTTCTTTTCTGCCCTTATCTATCACTATTCTGCCATTTTCTCCGATATTCTGTGGGTGAACAATGTGTGTATTCTCGAAAAACCTTTCCAAAATAACTGCTACTCCCCAAACCGCACTCATGGCTGATAACGGTAACTGCTTCCTGCCCCTTTGCTAGCATCTGACAGGCAGCTTGCAGACGGTAAGCCTTTATATACTCTACGGGTGTCATGTGCAGACAGTCATGGAACACTCTATAACACTCCCTTTCGCTTAGGTATGCTGCTGCCGCAAGTTCCGGGATAGAGATTTTCTCTCTGTAATGTTCGTGAATATATATCATCAGCAGCTTTATTTTATCGTTGCTTTTATTATGTTCCCCCTTTTTTTCACGCATAGGACGGGATAGTTCAAAAAGCATGAGCCATATTTCTGTTAGGGTTTCCCGCAGTTTTATTTCATATCCAAATTCATCACTGGATAAACGAAATGAAGCGGCAAGCAGTTTCAAAATCCTTTCTTCTTCTGCATTGCCTGGAAAAAGCGGAATTACCTCAATCTGTGGGGCTGTTATGATAGGCGCAATATATTTTTGTTCAATCCTGCTTCCCTGTTCCCCGGCAAGTAGGGAAACATCGAAAATATGAAGTAGCTGTATATTCTTTTCTTTCTGCGATATTGCTTTTGTCATATGGAGTACATTGGAATTTACTATGCCGCCGCTTCCAGCCGGAAACAACAGTTTTCCTCCCGGCGTATCATATTCAATGCTACCACTTTCCATATAAAAAAGTTCCACTGTCTTGTGCCAGTGCCACGGTACATAATGTCCGATATACTTGTCAAGTTCTGCCCTTGAAGCGATATAGGGAAAATCTTTTTCAAAACCGGGAAGCAGTTCTTCCTTGCTTCCAGTATAAAATTCAATGCTATGGATATTTTTCATGTCTGTTCACCTGCACATCTGCGATTTTGTATCTGCTTTATGGATTAAATATACTAGAATAGCTCGGTAATTGTCAATCAATCAAAACAGATTCATTTGGAAGATTATAAAAAATAGTGTTAAAAATCAAAGAACAGTTTTCACAGACTCTAAAAATCTGGATAACTAAAAATAAGTATATTTATTTTGTGAAAAACAGGCAGTTTTACCTGCCCATTTTACTTTAAAAATATCCTCGTTTTTCTCGCCAGTTTTTCACATAACATCGGATTCCGATATAAACCGCATGTACCAGAAGTAGCAACATAATGAGGTTTATCGGAATAATTGATTTTATCCATTTTCCGAAATAGATTATGATAGCTGTACTCATTATCACCACCATGATGCTGATAATATCCCAGCAATATTTCCGGTAGATTTTCCCCACCTGATAGCCAGTCCCGATTATCAGCAATCCCGTTATGATAAATAAAATTCCCATAACAATACTTACAATCAGCCAGTACACAATCCCTGAAATGATACTATTTGAGATTCCACTGCTTAACTGTCCGAAAGAATCTGCACCTGCAACAAATTTTTGAAACAGGCTTAAGATTCCTTTAGCAAACATACTGAAAAAGCTAATACAGTCACTAAAGAAAACTGGAGAAAGGATAGCAGTGAATAGTGTAATGGCTATACTGTACCATGCCAGCAGAAACAGGATACTTTCATAACCAGCCGTCATATTTTTATATTTTTTCTCTAACTGAATTTTACGGTTATCGCATTTTTCTTTTGCTTTTTGGTAAGCAGTGCGGTCACAGTTATCGCATTTCTCATAGGGCACTTTTTTCTCAACAGCTACCTCTGTTGTCTTTTGGTGTGTCTGTGCATAGCGTTTTGCCTGTTCCGCTTTTTCATACCTAAATTTCCATGCCACGACTTCTGCGTCGGCTCTTTTCCTGCTGTCTGTCTCGTTGGCTAATTGTTCTTCTATTTTCCTTAATCTTGTCCGCAATGCTTCGATATTCTCGACTCTGTTTTCGCTGTTCAATTTCTCGTTCAAGGTCAGCGATCTGTTTAGCTGCCTGTTCAGTTCCATAATCATCTGGTCTTTCTGATCCAGTTCGTCCTGCATCTGTTCTGTCATCTGTAGAAGTTCTTCCACTTGACCGACGTTCTCTAAGTTTACGCATTCTCGCATCTATATCCCTCACTTTCTCTATCTGCTGTTTAAGGTCAGTAATTCTCTGCTCTGTTTCAGCAATAAGCTGTTCTCGTTGTTCAGCTTCTGCGTTAATTCCTGCCATTGCTGATTCTCGGTTTCCAACTGTTCGATTCTGTTTTTCTGCTGTTCGATCTGGGAAAGCAGTTCTTCTGTATCTGGCAAAAGATTCAGCAGTCCGGATAACTCGCTGTTTAATATCTGCAAACTCTGGTTCTGCTCCTGAAAGGACAGAAGCTGTCTGTCTTTTTCCTGTAATTCCTGTACCATCTCTGCCATAAGGTTCTGCTGTTCCTCGATCTGGTTTATCATTGATTCCATCATGGGAATGACTTCCCGGCTTTCTTCTAATGTCATTTAATCGCTCCTTCCATAATGATAATGCACCTGATACTTTTCCAAAGGTGTCCAGTATCTTTTGCAATAACGTGTTTTGCTGTTTTATGATTTGATTTTCCGCTACTTTCCACGAACCTTTTATTTCCTGCCCGGCAAGAAATTTTTGTTCAATCTTTCTTGCGTCAGCACCTTCATGGATGGTAGGAATCTGGAGTTTTCCCTGTTTTTCATAAGAACGGTGATCAACCTGATTATGCAAAGGAAGATGTTCATTACACACCTTTGCCCACTCACTCCGCCACAGCTCACAATTTTTGGGATTGTTCCATCCAGTAGCATCGGTCAGCACCCGTTTCCATTGCAGGCGGTTTCTTGCACCAATCTTCTGGATTCCGTTTTCGTCTAATACAGGGATACGGATTCCATGATGGTCAGGGTTTTTCTTATCCTGCCACCAGTCCGGGTGGGATTCGTCAATCACGATATTTCCGCTTTTATCTCTGACAAAATCCCAATCCTTGACTTCTTTCTTTTCCCAAGAATGGTCCGGGTTAAAAGGTCGCATCGTCAGAAGCAGGTGGACATGGGGGTTGCCATCCCCTTTGTCGTGGATACTCCAATCAGCACACATTCCCTTATCCACAAATGTTTTTTGGATATAGTCGGATGTATATTGAATCTGTTCCTGTCTGCTCCATTCTTTTGGGAGGGCAAATTCAAATGACCTGCCAAGTTGGGCATCCGCACTTTTTTCAATCTTCAATACCTCATTCCATAATCTTTGTTTCTGAAATGTGATTTTGAATTTTTCTAAAGCAGCTTCTTTATCTTCTGACCTTTTGTAGCGGACAGATTTTTGAAAGCGTTTTATATTTTCTTCTGGTACTATCTGCCATTCAGGAGGTGCGTTTTCACACATCATCAGACTGGTGTAGACCACTTCTTTTTTAGAAGTGTAATAACTGATTCTCCCGGTTTCCTCGTTTTTCATCACATCCCCATTGAGATATGCGGAAGCGGAGATAACAGATTTCCCTTTACTTCGTCCGACTATTTTGATTGTGTAATGAAAAATCGCCATATCTGGATTCCTCCTTTCTGCACATCCGGTATAGATTTCCGGCAACATTGCTTTCGATTTTAGAAAAAGCAGCATTGCCAGAACGCCCTCTGCGTAAGAGTGCCCTGCGCATAGCAGCCTGCATGGAATGCGCCTCTCTGGCGAAGAGTGCCTCCTGTGGCATGAGCAGGTCTGTCTGAAAGCCCCGCCGACGGAACGAGCCCGGCAAGCGTGAGCGCAGACCGGTTGCCACTTGTGGCAAACTTATTGGGACGACCTCTGGTTGTCCATAAGTGCGCCCTTCATGAAAAAGCAATGAAGGGAATGAAAAACTCATCCCATCCGCCATTACACTTCCTCCATATCGGTATTTGTTTCTTTCTGCATTGCCTTTGAGAAAAATTTCCCATTGGCTTCCTGCTTTTTCAGAAAACCAATCAGCTTTGGGATGTCTTCCTCCTCAATAGTCGCACCAAGAACGGATTCCACCGCACCGCCAACCTGACAGAGCCTATGGGTTCGTTTTTTACTTTCTTCGGCTTTCTTTCGTTTTAGAAGTTCTTTCTTCTGTGCTGCATATCGTTTTGCTTTTTCAAGGCTTTCCTGTTCCTTCTTTTCCATTTCAAGCATTCGTTCTTCATAACTTTTTGTTGATTTTGCCATTCTTACATTCTCCTTTCCTTCACAAACATAAGTTCTCGGTTGCGTATCAGAAGAAGCACATGGTATAATCTTCTTGCGTGTAGGTATATCATGGCTTCGGTCTGATAGAACCTTTGGCGGTTTCTTCGGAAGCCGCCTTTTTAATTTGCCGCAGTTCTTGTTACGGCTTTTACATTTCCTCTATCCCTCAAATCACGACCTTCATTAGCTTCCATAAACATTTCCAGAATATCGGTTTTAATCAGGACTTTGCGACCAACCTTTAATACTGGAAGTTTCTTCCATTCTACAAGCTGTCTTAAGGTATTTCTGCCGATTCCCGTATAGTCAGCAGCTTCTTCGATGGATAATGCAATTTTTCTTTGCGTCATATAATCACCTCCTTATAAATTGCATTATGCAATTCTTGTGATGTAAGTATATCCTTTTCATATCTTTTTGTCAAGCGTTACGAAATATCAAAAACAAACTTTATGTTGCATATTGCAATTTTAGAAAAACAATGCTATAATTCATACATACCGAAAAAGGAGGCAGTCAGCATGAAAGATAAAGAACTACGCAAGCTGATAGGCAGCAGAGTAAAACAGCGCCGTCTGGAATTGAATCTGACACAGCCTTATGTCGCAGAAAAGATGGGGGTTACCGCTTCTACAATCCTGCGTTATGAGAATGGTTCGATTGACAATACGAAAAAAATGGTGCTGGAAGGTCTTTCGGAAGCACTCCATGTATCTGTGGAATGGCTCAAAGGGGAAACAGATGAATATGAAACCGACATTACGGATAAGAGAGAGTTACAGATTCGTGATGCGATGGGAGATATTCTGGAACAGTTACCGCTTGCCCTTACCAAAGAAGAAGATGCTTTTTCAAAAGATTTATTACTGCTGATGTTAAAACAATATGGTCTGTTTTTGGATTCCTTCCAGTTCGCCTGCAAAAATTTCAAGGGGAATGCTGGTCAGACGGATATTGCCAAAACAATAGGGTTTGAATCGAATGAGGAATATAATGAGATTATGTTCTTAAGGGAAATCACTCCTACCATCAATGCTCTTAATGAGATGGCAGACGTTGTAAGGCTCTATTCCAAGAAACCAAAAACAGCAGAACAAAGGCTTGCAAATCTTTTATCAGAAGTCTTATACGAAGATTCCGAATCGGTATAGTAAGACAACCGGAGTTATGATATACTTACACGCACGAAGCATTTCATCAGTTCCGATTGTCTAATATCGAAAGGAGATATACGATTATGGCAAAAGGATCTGTAAGAAAAAAAGGAAAGAAATGGTACTACCGCTTCTATGTAGAGGACGCAAGCGGCAATCTTGTTCAAAAAGAATGCGTTGGAACAGAAAGCAAAAGTGAAACTGAAAAGCTGCTCCGTCAGGCAATGGATGATTATGAAAAAAAGAAATTTGTTGCCAAAGCGGAAAATCTCACAGTCGGACAACTTCTGGATGTGTGGGCAGAGGAGGAATTAAAAACAGGTACGCTCAGCAATGGTACTGTGGAGAATTACCTCGGAACAATCCGAAATATCAAGAAACACCCATTGGCAGAACGGAAATTAAAAAATGTAACCTCTGAGCATTTGCAATCCTTCTTTGATTTGCTTTCCTTTGGGGGAGTTCATCCCGATGGAAAAGAGAAAAAGGGTTACAGCAAAGATTACATCCATTCTTTTTCCGCAGTCATGCAGCAGTCCTTCCGCTTTGCAGTATTTCCAAAACAGTATATTACGTTCAATCCCATGCAGTATATTAAACTGCGGTATCAGACGGACGAAGTTGATTTGTTTTCGGATGAGGACATGGACGGAAATATCCAACCAATTTCACGAGAAGATTATGAAAGACTGCTTACGTATCTTCAAAAAAAGAACCCAGCCGCAATACTTCCAATCCAGATAGCCTATTATGCCGGGCTTCGTATTGGAGAAGCCTGTGGTTTGGCATGGCAGGACGTAAATCTGGAAGAACAATGCCTTACCATAAGACGCAGCATCCGATATGATGGCTCAAAACGCAAATATATCATCGGACCAACCAAGCGGAAAAAAGTGAGGATTGTTGATTTTGGAGATACGCTGGTAGAGATTTTCCGTAATGCCCGGAAAGAGCAGTTAAAAAATCGAATGCAGTATGGAGAACTTTATCACACGAACTACTACAAAGAGGTCAAAGAGAAAAACAGAGTGTACTACGAGTATTATTGCTTAGACAGAACAGAGGAAGTCCCGGCAGATTATAAAGAAATTTCTTTCGTCTGCTTAAGACCTGATGGCTGTCTGGAACTTCCGACTACTTTGGGAACGGTATGCAGAAAGGTAGCAAAAACATTAGAGGGATTTGAAGGCTTTCATTTCCACCAGTTACGTCACACCTATGCAAGCAACCTTTTAGCAAATGGAGCTGCCCCAAAAGATGTGCAGGAATTGTTAGGACACTCAGATGTCAGTACCACAATGAACGTCTATGCTCACTCCACAAGAGATGCGAAACGAAAATCGGTTCGGCTTCTTGATAAAGTGGTAGGCAATGACTAAAAAATTTCCCTTATTTCCCTTGTGATTATCTCATAAGGGCAAAAATAAGGGAAACTACATATCATTTCACTAATGGACAGGCGGGAAAGCCTATAAAATGGGGAAAGTTAGAGAGATAATTATATAAATTCAAGTTTGGGGAATTGTCTGTCAGAGCGGACAGGGATTGATTTCTTTTTTAGAAGTGCCATCACATCTATGTTTTATATACACAAAGAAAACAGCCTGGTCCACATATCTTCTGTAGAAGCCAGCCTGAATTCTTATTGGTTTACAATGTGATCTTGTACGTGTTATAGGAACATTTTCCCATTCCATAACTTATACCCGCTCAAATACCACCGTCACCTGTCCGCCGCAGATCATTCCAAGACTGTCCTGGCCGTCTGCTGTTAAGGCATAGTGTTTTACTTCTTTTTCCTGTACTTCTTTACAATGATTGATGACTTCGTACTCTACTTTGCCGCCACCAATGCTGCCTGTAATGTGTCCGGATGGTTCTACGAACATTTTGCTTCCTACTCCTCTTGGAGAAGAGCCGGATTTCTCTGCGATAGTGACCATGACACCATGACGACCTTCCAGAACTGCTGTCTCTACTTTTTCATCACAGTATGCGGAATAATGCTGATTTTTTACCTTAATAATCTCTGCCATAATGCTCACTGCAATTTCCTCCGGAAGCTGCCCGCCAAGAGGAATTCCGATTGGTGCATGGACTTCGTCCAATTGCTCCAGAGTGTAACCTTCTTTTAGAAGATTTTCCTTGGTGATCCGCACTTTGTTTTTGCTGCCGATCATGCCAAGATATTCGTAGGGACGATGGAGAAGCCTGCGAAGGCAGTCTGCATCACCAATGTGACCTCTGGTAAGGATTACATAATAAGTGTTATCGTAAGGCGTAATGTACTTATCCAGTTCTTTAAAATCACCGTAGACCAGCTGATCTGCTTCTGGAAAACGCTCCTTTGTCACGAAATATTCTCTGTCATCCATGATCGTTACATGGAAACCAAGCATTTTTCCCAGATGAGCAGTAGGCTGGGATACGTGACCGCCGCCAAAGATCACAAGCCTTGGATTCTTGCGGTAATCTTCTACGAAAAGCCGGTGACTGTCTGCTTCTGTCACTTTTGTCTCTTTCGTCTCACTCAGAATATTCAGATAATTATCCCATATGGAAGCATCTTCCGTTTTCTCGGGGATCAGCTGTACACCTGATTTTTTTTCAGCAGCTTCACCACAGTTTTCTTCTCTAATAACCGTTTCCGGTTTCAAAATGCACTTCTTTCCCATATATGGTCCATCCAGAAAAATTCCAGTTTTTGCCCTGCCTTTTTCATCAAGAATCTGATAAATTTTATTATACATGATTTTTCACTCCATCCTGTCATATCAACTACCCATCCCTTCCTGCCATCATTACCAGGCATTCTTAAATCAATCCCTTTTATTGTTACTGTTCACCGGTAACGTTCCGCGAGGTGTTTTTTGTGAACAAAGTTCACGGAAAACCCGAGAATTGCGGCGCGAAATCATGCGAATGCATGATTTCTGTGCATCGCGAAGCGCGTTACTGGTCACGGAGTGAACAGTAACCTTTTATTGGCAAGAGGATGATGCAGCGCTTAAAATTTCATTGCACCTTTCATTCCTATATATTATAATACATCCGGAGGAATTTTCACAATGAAGAAAAAAAGAATTATGGCCAGTTTTCCTATTCGGATTCTGGCAGTCAGTATACCCGGCCTCCTTGCAGGCCTGTTTTTTAATGCCACAAGAACTATGGGACTGACCTCCGGGGCTTTGAATCTGGTGGTTACAGCCCGTTATGTGCTAAGTCAGATAATCACCTTTCTGGCACCGCTGATCATTATCGGTCTTGTGGCATCTTCCATTATTTCCGTAAAAAAAGCTCCCACACCAGTCACCGCGCCAATTGTCCGGATCACTTATTTTTCCATGCTTGGAGCCGCAGCTTTCGCATCCGTTCTTGGATATCTGATCATTCCAAAACTTCCGGTATCCACAGACAGTTTATCTTTCCGCTTCCTGCCGGATACCTTGTTTGAGCTTCCCATTCCAGCACCGGTTTCTGCACTGAGCGCGTTAGTACTTGCTATTTTGCTTGCCCTTGGTGCCTGCTGGACCAATGCAGTGCGAACCAAAGAGCTTTTGCAGGAGTTTCGGGGAATCACCCTTTCCCTGATGTCCAGGATTCTTCTTCCACTGCTGCCTGCTTATATCGGGCTTTCTCTATGTACACTGGCTTATCAGGGATATTTCATCAAGTATCTGCCACTGTTGCTTCTGGCACTTATTATTATAATTCCGGCTTATATGGTCTGGGTGTTGGTTCTGTATCATATTGCAGGATCTTATGCCGGAGAAAAGGCATGGGGAATTTTGAAAAATTATATACCGGTCTGTAAAATGGCTTTAAGAACCCATTCTTCCACAGCTGTGGAAAAATATTCACAGGAAGCAGCTGACAAATGTGTGCCGCTTGATTCCGAGCTTATCAAAGAGGCAATTCCTCTTTTTACCCAGATTCATCACTGTGGTTCTGTGCTTGCAGAGGTATTCTTCGCTATGATGATCTCCCGTATTCTGTACGGCTCTGTTCCTGCACCGGGAACTATGGTGATCTTCAGTATTTTGCTTGCCACCTGTTCCATTGGCACACCCGGACTTCCATGGGGAACCGTAATGGTATCCCTGGGAACCCTGACCGGAATCCTGAAATTCGGAGATTCCGGTCAGGCGCTGATGTTCGCTGTTTTTGCACTGAATGATGCTTTTGCAGCAGCATGTAATGCCACATGTGACGGAGCCGCTGCACTGTTTCTGACAGGGTATGTGAAAAGACATGATTTATGATTTAGCGCAGAAAGTAAGCTTTAAAAGCTAAAAAGTATTATTTGCTCTCATATCTTTAGTCGCACAATAGCAGTTCATTCACATCTCACAAAACTTAAATGACCAGAAACTCTTATTTCCTTTACTGTAAGAGTTTCTGGTCATTCATTATTTTACGGCTACCTTACATTATCTTTTAACAATTACAGAAATAGCTGCAATTATGGCTGTTCCTTTTTTCTTCGCTTTCATTATTTCTTTCGCTGATGCCCAATACTTTCCTTCATGATCTGCTCACTTTTCAAACAATATTCACTTTCAAAAAACGCGGGCTACGGCAACCGAGTTCGGGTAAAATCTCCCACAAATTGTGGCGCACATCTTGCAAAAAGCCTTTTTCAGACACGTTCTAGGCCAGTGGCTGTCTCAATCCTCTCTTAATATAAGTTCCAAGTTTCTCCTGCACCATTTTTCCATCATCCACAGCAAGTTTTCCCCGGAGGAATACCTTGTCAATATCTCCATGTATTTCAAAGCCTTCATAGGGGTTATTGTCTGTATTATAAGCATGTGTTTCCGCAGAAATTACATTCTCTTTTTCCGGATCAAATACTACAATGTCTGCGTCGCTGCCTTCGGCGATAACTCCTTTGTTTGGATATACACCGTACAACTTAGCTGGATTTTCACACAAAAGCTGGCACATTTTCTCGACTGTAATTTTGCCGGTGCGCACGCCGTAAGTATAAAGAAGAGTTCCCCTTGTCTGAACTCCCGGCAGGCCACCTGGAATCTTGGTAAAATCCGCTTTTCCCATTGCTTTCTGGGCAAGGGTAAAGCTGCACTGGTCTGTAGCTACTGTCTGGATATCTCCATCTGCCAGGGCTTTCCACAGGCAATCCTGATCCGCTTTCTTGCGGATTGGCGGAGCGCAAACATATTTGGCACCTTCGAAATCAGGTTTAGAATAAACGCTGTCGTCCAGAAGAAGATACTGAGGACAGGTCTCTGCAAATACGCTCTGACCATTTTCCCGGGCACGGATGATTTCTTCGTATGCCTTGCGGTTGGTCAAATGCACCACCATGACCGGAGCTCCTGCTTCCTTCGCAATTACAAGAAGACGGTGTACTGCCTCGGCTTCCATGGTATCCGGACGTACAAGAGGATGATTCTCCGGACCCAGTTTTCCCTGTGCTTTCGCTTCCTGGGTCAATGCGTCGATCACGCCTGCATTTTCACAATGTACGCCTGCGAAACAGCCTTTTTCATTTAAGGCCTTTATGATCTTATAAAGATCCTCGTCGTCTACGATCATTGCCGGGTAAGTCATATATAGCTTGAAGCTGGTAATGCCCTCATTGATCATATCCTGAATTTCTTTCTTTGTCTCCTCATTCCATTCTACAATGGACATGTGAAAAGAATAGTCACAGGAACATTTGCCGTCAGCCTTTTTGTGCCATTTCTCAAGGCCCTCTTTCAGGGTATGTCCACCTTTATCCTGTGAAGCAAAATCAATAACCAGAGTGGTTCCGCCAAGGATTGCCGCTCTTGTTCCTGTCTCGAAATCATCTGCTGTTACAGTACCTGCGACCTCCAGGTCAAAATGGGTATGTCCGTCAATAAATCCCGGGAAAAGGAGCTTACCGGATACATCCACCACCTTGGCATCTGGCTGTGAAAGCTCCTCTCCTACTTTTATGATTTTTTCGCCTTCCACCAACACATCCTGTTTCCTTGTGCCTGCACCTGATATTACGGTTCCGTTTTTCAAAAGATATTTCATACAACAGATCCTCCCTTCACATTTCTGTAGTTATCTGCCATTCCCAAGCCAGTCCTGTATTTATTTTTCTTCCACATTGACTTGCATTTATACAAAATAACCAATTTTATTTACCTCATATCTTATTTTAATGTAAATATACCACATGTATTTTCCATCTTCAACAAAATAAATACGAATTTTTTTAAGCCTTCAATAATTTTTTTGTAAAATTGTCTTTTTATTTTTTTTCTGACATGCTATTATAAATATAGTAAGTCATTCGTTACTATCTGCAACATACGAATACAGGTTACTGTTCACTACGTTCACAGCGACCCGCTTCGCGATGCACAGAAATCATGCCTTGCATGATTTCGCGCCGACATTCTCGGGTTTTCTGTGAACTCTGTTCACAAAAAACACCTCGCGGAACGCTCCCAGTGAACAGTAATAAATACAGACAGGATGCCCGGATTCTATGCGGAGATTCCAGGCATCGACCCATGGCAGGATTTTCCTGCTTTTAATAAAAAAATCAAATCCAAAACAGGAGGGAACAAATATGGGAAGATTAACTGTCTTAGAGCAGATTGCGCAGGATATCGCAGCAGAATTCGGGACCGACTGCGAGGTCGTCATCCATGATCTGAAGACAAAAGAACCGGAACATTCCATTATCTATATTGTAAACGGACACGTAACCGGACGAAATGTAGGTGACGGTCCATCGGACGCAGTTTTCGACGGCATCCGCCAGAAAGGACGGGGAAGTGACTATGCTCCAGCCGACCACAATGGTTACCTGATGAAAACAGCAGACGGCAAGATTTTGAAGTGCAGTACTTCATATATAAAGGACGATGACGGCAGCCTTCACTATGTATTCGGCATCAACTACGACATCACCAAGCTGACCCTGATCAACAGTGCTCTTGATGATCTGATCACCCCGAAGAACAAAGAAGAGAAGCCGAAGCAGATCACTCACAGTGTCAACGATCTTCTGGATCGTCTCATCGAGGAATCCGTGAAGCTTGTAGGCAAGCCGGTAGCTCTCATGAATAAAGAGGATAAGGTAACTGCGATCCAGTTTCTTAATGATTCCGGAGCTTTCCTTATTACAAAGTCCGGAGATAAAGTAGCGAATTATTTTGGAATCTCTAAATATACGCTTTATAGTTATATTGATGTAAACAAGTAATATTATAATTATTTTTTTATATTTTATAACAAAAATAACATATTGGAAACATGTTATAAAAAAGCCATATAATACCGTCTCCTCATTACAGGATTTGGTTATTATATGGCTTATTTTATAAAACCAGTCAGAACACCCTCTGCCAGTTTTACCTGCTGTTCGTTAGAGCGTGTTTAAAAAGGCTTTCTGCAGTCTGCTGCCTGCAGGCTGCGGCTACTCTTCCTCGCTTCCCAACTGGTGCGCTTCTTTATAAATTTCACAGGCGCCCTGATTTACACATCTTTTATAGGCACAGTCCATAAAGGTAAGTATCCTTTTCCCATCTTTTTCTTCATATTCACAGCACACTGTCTGACTGCCGTTACAGGTTCTGCAAAAACCTGAGATAAATTCTTCTGTTTCCATTTTATCATCCTCTCAGCTTATGCACAAAGATCCCGCTTCGCAGCTTCGGCTCAAACCAGGTGGATTTCGGCGGCATCAGCTTACTCTCATCTGCAATCTGCATCAGATCTTCCATAGAAGTAGGATAAAGCGCAAACGCAACGCCTCTGGTCTCATCTGCCATAGTCTGAAGTTCTCTTAACTTATGACTTCCGCCTACAAACTTAATACGCTTGTCAGTCCTTGGATCACCAATGCCAAGAACTGGACCTAAAACCACGTCCTGAAGAATCTGGGAATCCAGCTGACCAACCACATCTTTTCCCTCATAAAGCTCCGGTTTCGCTTTCAGAAGATACCAGAAACCATCCAGATACATACCAAAGCAATGCTTCTCCACTGGCTTTGCAGGAAAACCTGGAACAATCGTCATGTCGAAGTTCTCTTTAATTTTCTCAAGGACATCTTCCACGCTCTGCCCATTCAGGTCCCTCACCACACGATTATATGCCAGAATAGTAAGCTGGTCATATGAAAAAACAACGGAAAGAAAATAGTTAAACGCTTCTTCCCCTGTATAATCCGGATTCTCCTGGCGTCGCTTCAGCCCTACTTTCACAGCAGAGGCAGCTCTGTGATGTCCGTCTGCAATATAAAGTGCAGGAATCTTCTCCATCTCCCCCTGTATCTGGCTAATCGCCTCATCCCCATCGATCACCCACACACGGTGTGTGATCTCGTCCTCTTCTGTAAAATCATAGGCTGCTTTGTGCTCTTTTTTCCACTGCTCAAGAAGAGCACTCAGTGCATCTGTATAACGGCAGGCAAGATAAATGGGTCCTGTGTTAGCATCACATACATCCACATGATTGATTCGGTCCAGCTCTTTATCTGATCGGGTAAGTTCATGCTTTTTCACCACATTATTCAGATAATCATCAATAGAAGCGCAGCCTGCAATTCCGGTCTGAACTTTCCCCTTGCGTACCAATTCATATATGTAGTAGCACGGCTTATGGTCCTGAACCAGAACGCCAGTCTCCTCCATCTTATGCAGGTTCTCTTTCGCTTTCTGATAAACCTTCGCATCATAAAGGTCCGTCTCTGCCGGCAGATCCATCTCTGCCCTGTCTACATGGAGAAAAGAATCCGGATTCTCTTTCCCAATGGCTGCTGCCTCTTCTCTATTCACTACATCATATGGAAGGGCAGCTACTGCTGCTGCCTTTTCCTCTGTAGGTCTAAGTGCTTTAAATGCACGAAATACTGCCATAAAATCTTGCTCCTTTCCCGTAGCGTGTTTGAAAAATCATTCCAGCAATCTGCACGTTCCATACACCCGGTTCAAAAGTATTTTCATTATTTTTCTTCGGCTTTTTTCAAATGCCATACCCTATATTTTACCACAATCAGAAGGCTCTTGCAATCAAACTAAATATTTTTTGAGAAAGCTAAATTTTTTTGTATTTTTCTATTGCAAATTGATTTATTTATGTTATTATACTTATAAGAAAAACAAAAATGTAGTTAAGATGTACTCTAATAACAAAAACCACGAAGGAGGTTTTCACCATGACAGACGGACTGAAATGGACGGTCAATCATGTTCCGGGATCTGATGATAAATTCCTGGACCTGATGTCCGAAGAGAACGTAACCAAAGCAAATGAATTCCACAAAAGTTTCCCCCAGTACTCCGTAACACCACTGCAGAAGCTTTCCGCTCTTGCTTCCTATCTTGGAGTAAAGGGCATCTACTGCAAAGATGAATCCTATCGTTTCGGATTAAACGCCTTTAAGGTTCTTGGAGGCTCTTATGCAATGGGACGTTACATAGCGAAGGAACTCGGCCGCGATATCAGCCAGCTTCCTTACAATGTTCTCTCTTCTGATAAATTAAGAGAAGAATTCGGACAGGCTACTTTCTTCACTGCTACAGATGGAAACCACGGCCGCGGCGTTGCATGGGCTGCTAAACGCCTTGGACAAAAAGCCGTAGTCAGAATGCCTAAAGGAACCACTAAGACACGTTTTGACAACATCGCCAAGGAAGGCGCCGAAGTAACCATCGAAGAAGTAAATTATGATGACTGCGTAAGAATGGCTGCCGCAGAAGCAGCTAAGACAGAACATGGCATCATCGTTCAGGATACTGCATGGGCTGGCTATGAGGAGATTCCATCCTGGATCATGCAGGGATACGGCACTCTGGTACTGGAAGCAGATAAACAGCTGAAGGAGAACGGCGTTGACCGCCCGACACACGTATTTGTACAGGCAGGTGTTGGTTCTCTGGCAGGTGCAGTTGTAGGATATTTTGCCCACAAATATAAAGAAAATCCTCCGGTAATGGTTGTCTGCGAAGCAAGTGCTGCCGACTGCCTCTATCGCTCTGCTGTTCAGGCCGACGGCAATCTGGTAAATGTAACCGGTGATCTTCAGACCATTATGGCAGGTCTTGCATGCGGCGAGGGAAATACCATCGGATGGGACATCCTGAAGAATCATGTAACCGTCTTTGCGTCCTGCCCAGACTGGATGAGTGCCAAGGCAACACGTATTTATGCCAATCCTCTTGAAAACGATCCACACATCATATCTGGTGAATCCGGTTCTGTTCCGTTGGGGCTTGCATATACAGCGCTTCATGACGAAGATGCCAAAGATCTGAAAGAGGCCCTGAAGCTGGATGAGAATTCCAACATTCTGGTAATCTCCACAGAAGGTGATACAGATCCAGTTCGTTACCGTGAGATCGTATGGGATGGCTTATACGGAACAAACGAATCATTAAGCAAATAATTTTTATAACAATATGATACTTTTTTACAAAAAACGGAGGTAAAAAGTTATGGATTATAACAAAATCAAAGAAGCTGCACAGAATTATGAAGCAGATATGACCAAATTTCTTCGTGAACTGGTTCATTTTCCAGGCGAGAGCTGCGGTGAGAAGGATCATGTAATGCGTATTAAAGAAGAGATGGAGAAGCTTGGCTTTGATAAAGTTGAGATTGACCCAATGGGAAATATCCTTGGCTATATGGGAACTGGAAGCACTCTCATCGGTTTCGACGGACATATTGATACTGTAGGTATCGGAAACAGAAACAACTGGGAATTCGATCCCTATGAAGGATTTGAGACTGAGACTGAGATCGGCGGACGTGGAACTTCTGATCAGATGGGTGGTATCGTATCTGCTGTTTACGGTGCTAAGATCATGAAAGATCTTGGTCTTCTTAATGACAAATATCAGGTTGTTGTTACAGGAACTGTTCAGGAAGAGGACTGCGATGGTCTTTGCTGGCAGTACATCATCAACGAAGACAAGGTTCGTCCGGAATTTGTTGTTTCCACAGAGCCTACAGACGGCGGTATCTACCGTGGACAGCGCGGACGTATGGAGATCCGTATTGATGTAAAAGGTGTTTCCTGCCATGGTTCTGCTCCTGAGCGTGGCGACAACGCAATCTATAAGATGGCTGACATCCTTCAGGATGTTCGTGCATTAAATGAAAATGATGCTGCAGATGAGACCGAGATCAAAGGTCTTGTAAAAATGCTGGATAAGAAATATAACCCAGAATGGGAAGAAGCAAACTTCCTTGGAAGAGGTACGGTTACTACTTCTGAGATTTTCTTCACATCCCCAAGCCGTTGTGCAGTTGCCGACTCCTGTGCCGTTTCCCTTGACCGTCGTATGACAGCAGGTGAGACCTGGGAGAGCTGCCTGGATGAGATCCGCGCACTTCCATCTGTCAAAAAGTATGGTGACGATGTTAAGGTTTCCATGTATGAGTACTCCCGTCCATCTTGGACAGAGCTGGTATATCCAATCGAGTGCTATTTCCCAACATGGGTAATCCCGAAGGATCACAAGGTTACTTCTGCTCTTGAGGAAGCTTACCACAATCTGTATGGCACAGAGCGTATGGGCAATGCTGAGACAGAAGCTATGAGAAAAGCCCGTCCTCTTACCGACAAGTGGACATTCTCTACCAACGGTGTTTCCATTATGGGACGTAACGGAATCCCATGTATCGGATTTGGACCTGGCGCAGAGGCACAGGCTCACGCTCCAAACGAGAAAACATGGAAAGATGATCTGGTAAGATGTGCAGCTGTTTACGCAGCACTTCCTACTGCTTACTGTAAATAATCCGGAAATATCTGTTTATCAGAACTACAGAAACTGTAAACGTTCCGCAAGCTGCACACCCTTGGATCAGACAGCTGTTACAATGTGTCTGCTCCATACCTCCACTTTACACATAGTACTTTTAACAAATAACCAGCACAGCGAAAATTAAGTATCTGCGATATTGACGCAATATTGAAAAATCATATAAATCAATATGACGGTTTCTTAATATTCTCTGTACCAGATAAATTTTAATTATATAAGGAGAAAATTCATGAAAACATTACAGGATTACATCGACAAGCTTAACAGCCTTAACTTCAAAGAAATGTACAACAACGACTTCTTCTGGACATGGGATAAAACAGACGAGGAGCTGGAGGCTGTTTTCACAGTTGCTGACGCCCTCCGCTTCATGAGAGAGCACAATATTTCCACGAAGGTATTCGAGAGTGGTCTGGGAATCTCCATTTTCCGTGACAACTCCACACGTACCCGTTTCTCCTTCGCTTCTGCCTGCAACCTTCTTGGACTTGAAGTACAGGATCTGGACGAGAAGAAATCCCAGATTGCACACGGTGAGACCGTTCGTGAGACAGCCAACATGGTATCTTTCATGGCTGATGTAATCGGTATCCGTGATGATATGTACATCGGTAAGGGACATACTTATCAGAAAGATTTTATGGATGCTGTAACAGAAGGAAACAAAGATGGCATTCTTGAGCAGAGACCTACTCTTGTAAACCTTCAGTGTGACGTTGATCATCCTACTCAGTGTATGGCAGATATGCTTCACATCATCCACGAATTCGGCGGTGTCGAGAATCTGAAAGGCAAAAAGCTTGCTATGACATGGGCTTACTCTCCTTCCTATGGTAAACCACTCTCTGTTCCACAGGGTGTCATCGGACTTATGACACGTTTCGGTATGGACGTTGTTCTGGCGCATCCGGAAGGATACGATGTAATGCCAGAGGTTGAGGAAATTGCCAAGAAAAATGCTGAGAAGTCCGGCGGTTCTTTCACAAAGACAAACAGCATGGAAGAAGCATTCAAAGATGCTGATATCGTTTATCCAAAGAGCTGGGCTCCATTTGCAGCAATGGAAAAACGTACCAACCTCTATGGTGAAGGCGACTTCGACGGAATCGATAAACTGGAAAAAGAGCTTCTTGCTCAGAATGCAGAGCACAAAGACTGGGCTTGCACAGAAGAACTTATGAAGACTACCAAGGACGGCAAAGCGCTTTACCTGCACTGTCTGCCAGCTGATATTACAGGCGTAAGCTGTGAGACCGGTGAGGTTGATGCAAGCGTATTTGACCGTTACCGTATCCCGCTTTATAAAGAAGCAAGCTTCAAACCATATGTAATTGCAGCAATGATCATGCTCTCCAAATTTGAAAACCCACAGGATATCCTGAAAAAACTGGAAGTAAAGGCTGCTCCGAGAATTATAGAATAATGCTTTTCAGGGGGCTGTAGGAATACAGCCCTTTTTTGTTCTCATTTTTGATGGTATTTCTTATACTTGATATATTTTTAGTATATCAAATGTTACTGTTCACTCCGCGACCAGTAACTATCAAATTGCTATTTTATAGATTGTTTACGATAATATTTATAGAAGTGGTTATATTAGAGTATCGCCCACACAGGCTTTCTGCGGAATATTTATCGCACTTCGCAGGAATGATTTTTTAACAAACTCTGGTTTACTCCTTCCTAAATATTTATCAGAGGAGGTTTTTATGATATATAAAAGAAAACGTATCGTGGTTGCCCTTGGCGGCAACGCACTTGGAAATACACTTCCAGAACAGATGATAGCAGTAAAATCTACTGCAAAGGCGCTCTGCGACCTTATTGAGGAAGGTCACCAGGTAGTTGTGGTTCACGGAAACGGACCACAGGTAGGTATGATCAACAACGCTATGACTGCTCTTACCCACGAAGATCAGGCACAGCCAAACACTCCGCTCTCTGTCTGTGTAGCTATGAGCCAGGCTTACATTGGCTATGATCTTCAGAACGCGCTCCGTGAAGAGCTTCGCAAACGTGGCTTCATGCGTACACCGGTTGTCACCGTTGTCACACAGGTTCGTGTAGATCCTGAGGATCCTGCATTTGAAAATCCAAGCAAACCAATTGGTAAATTCCTTACCAAGGAAGAAGCTGATTTCCAGGCAAAAGCCTACGGGCATGTTATGAAAGAAGACGCAGGCCGCGGCTACCGCCGTGTGGTTGCTTCTCCCAAGCCAGTGGAAATCGTAGAGCAGGATGCCATCAACAGCCTTGTAGATGCCAACAAGATCGTCATCTGCTGTGGCGGGGGCGGAATCCCGGTAACCTTAGAAGGCCACCATCTAAAAGGTGCTTCCGCAGTCATTGACAAAGATTTCGCAAGCTGCCTGCTTGCAAAGCAGCTGGATGCAGATATGCTGATCATTCTGACGGCTGTGGAAAAAGTTGCCGTTAATTTTGGCAAAGAAAATGAGAAATGGCTGGACGATCTTACTGTTTCCCAGGCCAGAAAATACATTGAAGAAGGCCAGTTTGCCGCTGGATCTATGCTGCCGAAGGTTCAGGCCTGCGTAGACTTTGCAAGCTCCGGCACCGGCCGTACAGCTATGATCACCCTGTTGGAAAAAGCCAAAGATGGTATTATGGGAAAGACGGGGACACAGATTCATTTGTAAGAAGTGTTTGGGACTGATAGAGTCACCAATAATAGAAATTTGACCTCAAAGCTCACTTAGATTTTTTAGCAGGGTATGGTTTACACCATACCCTTTTTATACGCTAGAGCGTGTTTGAAAAATCATTTATGATGTTTCTCTTCCTCTTCTTCCACCAGTCGCGATGTTTCTTCTGATGGTGCTGAAATCACGGCTGATGCCACGATTTCACAAGGCGGATTCTCTTTCACCGCATCTACCGCAGCCTTCACTGCAGCTACATCACCGCTTAAAAATACAGTTGCATGACCTCCGCACTTGGTATGCCAGGTACGGAATTCTACATCTGATGTTTTCAGCATCTGGTCAAGGACAACTACCGCATTGCAGCTTCCCAGAACCTCTACCAATCCTAATGCTCCATAAGACATCTTCTATTTCCTCCTGACATGTTCTATTTGTTAATGGTCATCTTAAGTGCTGTTTCCGTGTCTGCTGTGGGGGATGCAATTACCGTATGGGAAACGATTTTACCAAGGGGCTTCGCAGTCTCCAATGCCACTTCCATAGCTGCATTTACATCGGAAACACTGCCGCGCATTTTTACACAGGCTCCACTTTTCAGTCGGTTTCTCTCTACGCTCTGGATCTTTACATTTGCAGCCTTGGATGCTGCATCAAGAGCCACAAAGCAGGCTACCAGGTTATCCAGTTCAAACACCCCAACTGCCATGCCATCATAGTTATCTGCCATTTTATCCTCCTTGTAAGACGGGAAAATGGGGTACTGCTCACTCTGTTCACGTAAAACGCCCACGGAACTCTTCTTGCAAGCAGAAATAAAAACACTTCTCCCGACTGCTTTCTTTTCCATTAGTATACCTTGTTTTTATCATAATTACAAGTAATTTCTGGCTGGAATCTCACACAAATTCACAAAATACAACAAAATCCCACATTTTATATTCAAATATCGTTTCCAACTGCTTCCGTGTATAAAAGATTCCATACTTTTGCTCATTTTTTCTGAAATGTCTTATATTAGACAATAGCTTTTAAAGAGAGCGTTCTTTACAATTTAACATCCATATCGGTAAGTTCCTTCACATCATTCACCTTCAAAACAACCGTATCATCTCTATGTGCAGTTATCACAGCTTTACCACCTTTATCTCCATTAATGGAGAGCAGGGAGTCGTAGTATTTTTTTGTAAAAATGCAGGGGTTTCCAAGTTTTCCTTCGCAGGAGACACAGGCGATTCCTTTGCCTGATGTTTTTAGGAGGGTGATGAGCTGGCGAATTGTGGCGATGGTGAGCCAGGGCTGGTCGGAAACGGTGAAAAGGCAGGCATCAACGTCTAAGTTGGCTTTTAAGCCGATTTTCAGGGAGGAGGAGATTCCCTCGTCTGGATGAGGGTTGATGTATACGTTTACACCCATGGATCTTGCGGCCTGCTCTATTTCTTCGTACTGAGTGACTACTGTTATTCTTTTATAGCACTCTCTCTGTTTAAATAATTTCCCCTTTATTTCACCAAGAGGTGCAATTGCTTTATTGCATTCTATATGTTCTTCTTTATAGCCTTCCTCATTCTGCTTTTCCAAATGTTCACCGCATTCCACTTTTTCAATACACTCTGTTTCTTCAAGCCATTCTGCCACAATCATCAGCTTCTCCAGAATATGCCGGTACATGGGCTTCCCTTCGATCTCATATAAAAGCTTATTGCTTCCAAACCGCCGACTGTTTCCAGCTGCCAGCATGATCAATGCAATCTTCATAATTTTCTGCCTCTCTTAAACTGCCATATGCAGCTATTGTGCCTTGCTTTGCCAGGTCTTCTACTATATGCTCTGCCGGAGAAGAATCGGGCAATATGTCTGCTTTATTTAAATATACACGGTAAACTTTATGGTCTACATTTTTATACAAACCGTGAACAGAGGTTGCTATTTTTTCTATGTCTTCTGCGGTAACAGGTGCTTCCAGATTTTTTTCAAGAAAAGAGCTGGTGTATTCGGCACGGTGGGCGGTCTCGCAGATGGGCTTACCAAGACAGTCCAAACCAATCACACTTACTACTACGTCTGCAAAATCAGGAATTGCCGGTTCCCAGTCAGCTGGAACCTTCAAGGGTTTTCGTTTCGCTCCATCTGCTTCGATCAGCATAACATCACAAAATGGAACCAGTTTCTTCAATGCGGCTTCCTCTATGGCACACATTTTTCCAGAGGTTTCTTCAATATCGGCAACTGCTGCAAAGCCGTGTTCCTTTAATATTTTCGGGACGCGCTCAATGCAAGTGCTCTTTACCAGAGGCAGCATGGGATCATATACCATATGGGTAGTTGTGGAAATAATCACTTTTTTACCCAAAGCCTGTAATTCTTCATTCAGACGGTAAATCAGACTTGTCTTTCCACCACCACCGACTACAGCGATCACTGGGTATTTCTCTATATCAAGTTTTAATAAGTCCAGAAAATAACCGTATCTTTTCATCCTGACCTCCTTCACGCCAATTATTTTCATGCAATGATTCATTGCCTGACTTCGTAACCATAAAAAACAATTCTATAAAAAGTACATAGGCTTCATAACATTCCCCAAGCGAAAACATGTTAATAAATGCAATGTGACCAAACAGGATCTAGAGCGTGTTTGGCAATACACCCTCACTGAGCAAAATCTCCACCACACTTCCAGCAATACATCTGGCCTTATCCGAAATGGTAAAGCAGTTCTTCTTCTCCTCTTTTCTGGGATCAATATCGGCGATTTTCATTCCAACAGGAACATTGTAGCCTTCCTTTATAATTCCCCTTAATACGCCTGTTATAGAGGCTTCTACAGGGGTTTCTCCCACGTAGGCGAGAATCTGTCCTTTCTCTACAATATCGGCAATATGGGCCATATTATGGATTCTGCCGGCACCCGGGGAGTGGATCACACGTTCCTTGCTAACACCTCCTACCATTCCGGGAACACCCGTATTTGGGATGGCCGGGCCCTCAGTAATGATTCTGGCAAGATCGTGACCTCGCATGGTTTCCACAACGTAATCCACGTCTTCCCCAGCTGAAAAGCCTGGTCCCAGACCAATGGTAAGGGGTGCCATATTTCTTGAAGTTCCAAGATTTCTCTTTGCAAGAATTGCATCTACCAGAGCAGCTACTTTGCCCTGCGCAGAAAGTTCAATCATACAATTACCTGCCGGATCGACCATAAGTGGAATTTCCCCTGCTTGCCAGACCTGCCCACATTCTTCCAGAGAATCTATTCTTCTGCAAAGAATCCCTTCTACTGCTGCTGTCCCATCATACACAGCTTCGCAAAACGCTACCTTTCTGCGGATTGCACTTGGTTTTTCACATTCTAAGATCAATACACGATAGCCACAGCGATGCAGTCTGTGGATCACGCCGCTTGCCAGGTCTCCGCCGCCACGGACTATTATACACTTGTCACTCATATTTTTTTCCTGCCCATTTTTAATATTTTAGAAAAGGCGGGGAAGTCCCCGCCCTCTGATATTTTTGTATTATAACAATATTACTACATGCTAATCGTTTTTTCATTTGATTTAATCAATTTCATAACAATATTGTGTTGCAATTAATATTATAACACTTTTCCCATTTACAGTATAGTATAAAATGCATTTTTAATATAGAACCCACAAACAATAGATTACTGTTCACTCCGTTCACAGCAACATGCTTCGCGCCGCACTTCTCGGGTTTTCTGTGAACTATGTTCACAAAAAACACCTCGCGGAATGTCACCAGTAAACAGTAACAACAGTAGCACTTAAATTATTTACCCTCAGCTGTCATATTCTCCTTATTCACCTTCTCCACTGCATTCACAATATTCTCATACCCTGTACAGCGGCAAAGATTTCCTGCCATATGCTTGCGGATGGCATCTCTCGTAAGCTTCTCGCCCCGCTCAAGAAGCACTGTGGCAGACATAACAAAGCCTGGTGTGCAGAATCCGCACTGGATAGCGCCTTCCTCAATAAAAGCTTCCTGAATCCTGGTAAGTTCGCCGTTTTTCTCAAGACCTTCCAGGGTGCGGATATTCTTTCCCTCAGCCCAGACTGCCAGATAAATACAGGAGTCAATGGTCTCACCGTCAATGATCACAGTACAGGCACCGCATTCACCTACTTCACAGCCTTTCTTCACAGAGGTAAGCCCAAGGCGGTTTCGCAGCATGTCAAGAAGGGATTCTCTCACGTCCACATACTCAGCTACCTCTTTTCCGTTTACAGTACACTGTACCAGCCGCATATCCTTTTTCATGACTGCTCACCTCCTGTTACATTCTCAGTATCAGATGAAGGATAAATTTCCCCATTTGAACTTATAGTTTCGCCTGAAGTTGTCCGGACATCCAGCACTACAACTCCCGTCACCATTCCCCTGCGAACACTCTCCTTCAGCGCGCGTTTCGCGATTTCTCCGCCAATCTGCAGTCGGAACGCCTTAGAAGCACGCCAGGAATCTCTGGGATTGATTTCTTCCCTTACCAGCTCTTCCACCTTCTGGTAAAGCTCCTCGCCAATTTCCATGCCCCTCAGCGCCTCTTCCGTCTTCGCACACCGATACGGCACGGGTGCAGCTACACCAAAGGTGATCCTTACATCCTCCAGAACCTTTTTCAGAGGATTGATTCTGCTGACTACACTACAGCTCAGGGTCGCAATATCCATTGCATTTCGCATGGAATACTTAATATAAAATCCATGATATCCCTGATAATCTTTCCCAGGGATCACAATGTGGGTGAGCACATCTCCCTGATGCAGATCCACCTTACCAGGTCCCAGATAAAAATCCCTGATGGGAACCATCCGTCCACCAGTTCCATCTGCGATCCGCAGCATGGCATTCAGCGAAAAAAGTGTAGGTGCACTGTCCGCACTGACCGCACCATTGCAGACATTTCCGCCAATAGTCCCAATATTACGGACTTGGGGTCCGCCAACCTGATCTACTGCTTCCCCCAGAACCGGAATCAGCTTCTGAATGACTGGATCATTCGTCACATGGGAAAAAGTAGTTCCTGCACCAATATAAATATCACCAGACTCCATCAGCCGGACTCCCTTGATTTCCTTAATATCACGAATGCTCACTAAAGATGTACCGGCCATTTTGCCCTCACGGATCTTGATCAGCACATCACTTCCCCCGGAAATCACCCTTGCATCCGGATGCTCCTTCAGAAGAGTTACCGCTTCCTTAATGGTCTCTGCATTATAATAATTTTCAATATCATACATTCCTCATGCCCCCTTTCTCAGATCAGTCCGGCCTTTGTAAAACCGTCTATCAGTCTTTGCGGTGTCAGAGGAATCTCGGAAAAGCCGATGCCAGTTGCATGAAGCACAGCATTCCGGATGGCCGGTGCACTTGGAATTGCAGGAGGCTCGCCAAGGGCTTTATTTCCATATGGTCCCATTGGATCGTTCAGTTCTACAAACTCAGCAGTCAGATCCGGAGTATCCATCATTGTCATCATTTTATAATCCAGTAAAGTCCCATTTAATGGTCTTCCTGTTTTCTCATCAATAAGAAGCTGCTCAGAAACTCCATAACCGATTCCCATGAACATACCGCCATGAACCTGCATTGCTGCAAGCTGCGGATTCAAAAGGGTTCCACTGTCATGAACATTCACAATATCCAGAACCTTGATCTTACCAAGTTTCATATCTACTTCTACTTCCGCAAAACAACAGCCGCTGGCAACTGTATTCTTCTTCACCTGTCTGGAAACCTCTGCTGTAAGGACAGAAGAATTACTCAGACTGTAATAGCTCTCCATGGCCAGATCCTCAAGGGAAATCGCAGGCTTGCCATCTGCCAGAATATAACCATCCTCCAGTTCCAGCCGGTCCACATTACCTGGAACCAGTGTTCTGGCATATTCTAAGATCTTCTGCTTCAGCTGCTGCGCACATTCCTTCACAGCTGTACCTGTGACAAAGGACTGTCTGGAAGCATACGCACCTGTATCAAAAGGCGTCACATCTGTATCCTGCTGAGTTACAATATGTACCCTGGAAATATCCATATGTAAGGTCTCTGCTGCCATCTGGGAAAATACAGTATCCGCGCCCTGTCCAATCTCTGTAGCACCAACCTGCAGCTGTACACTTCCATCCTGATTCAGAGACAGCCTTGCACCTGCAATCTCCAGAGAAATTGGCCATACACCAGTCTTATAGGAAAACAGTGCCATACCAACTCCACGCCGGATATCGCCAGTCTGGTTCTGATATGCTTTCCGTTTCTCATCCCAGTGAATATACTCTGCTCCTTTTTCCAGGCACTCAAAAATACCGTTGGTATTCGCTGCGATTGGCTTCAGATAGGCATCTTCATAATAGCCATGGATCAGATTTTTTCTGCGGAATTCCAGCGGATCCATACCGATTTCATAAGCAATATCATCCATAAAGCTCTCTGTGGCAAAGCAAACCTGAGGAATACCATATCCTCTCATCGCCCCTGCTGTAGGACAGTTGGTATAGACGGTATATGCTTCTCCTCGGATATTTGGACATGCATACTGAAGTCTGCTGGCTGTCAGACCATTGGCTGCTATGGCATGTCCGTGGGATGCATAAGCTCCCTGATTGGAATAGGTAGTCATCTCTTTTGCAAGAAGATGTCCTTCTGCATCTACGCCTGCTTCCATGTCATATTCAATGGAGTGACGGGTTCTGGTATTGGTAAAGGTCTCCTCACGTGTAAGCTCGATTTTCACAGGGCGACCGCCCACCTGCATGGTGAGAAATGCATTCAGAGGTTCATAAAGCACCTCCTGCTTGTTGCCGAAACCACCGCCTACATAAGGCTTGATCACACGTACCTGCCCCCAGGGGATTCCAAGTGCCTGACCAACAATACGGCGCACAATATGGGGAATCTGTGTGGAAGAAACCACCACGATCCTTCCCTTTTCCATATAGGCGTAAGAAATATTATTCTCAATATGGCAGTGCTGGACAATAGGTGTCTTATAGCTTCTTTTCAGCTTCACGGCAGCCTTCTCCATTGCGCTGTCCACATCTCCGATCGCAAAGCTGGATCTTGCCAGAATGTTATCCTTCTTGTCAAGATGAATGGGATGCTCCGTTCCACGCATGGAAATCTTCGGGCTCACGACCACCGGATATTCTTCATATTCTACTTTGATCAGCTTCAATGCCCGGGAAGCTGTCACTTCGTCCTCAGCTACTACAGCTGCAATATCATCGCCATAATACCGTACTCGTCCGGTGAGCAGATTACGGTCTGCCACATCCTGATGAGCAAGCTCCACGGACCAGGGATGTCCTGGGGTGGGATAACAATGATTCGGTACGTCCTTAAAGGTAACTACCTTTACTACGCCGTCCAGAGCCTCTGCTTCGCTGGTATCAATGGATCTTACCACGCCGTTTCCGATCTTTGCATGATAAACCCTGGCTACCAGACACTTATTCAGGATCAGGTCATCTGTAAATTTCGCACGTCCTGTCACTTTCTCATAAGCGTCTACTCTTGGAACACTCTTTCCAATCATATGCTTCACCTTCTTTATATTTTTTGCAGCGGATGCCTCCAATCCGCCCTTTACCCCCTCATAAAGGAATGGCCGACGCCGTTCAAAAAACAAATTTACGGTTCTTCTTTGAACTGATCGTCGGCCCCTTATGCTTCTTCTCTTTCCGTCTCAACCTAAAAAATATTGTACAAAATATTCTTTCAATGCAAAATTATTGTATCATATTTCACCGATGTTTTGCAATAATTTTATAAATAATTTAGTTGTTTTATCTGTATAATTTTGAAATTTCTGCAAATTCGAAGCTCTATCAGCCTGGAGCATGTCTGGAAAATCATTCCCGCAATCTTCATTCCCTGCTTTGCGGTATATTTCGCCATGGAATATTGCGTAACTGTCATAATCGCTTCTCTAATTTTTCGCCGTATAAATCCCCCGCAGATCGTAAATCGCATGTCTTGGACACTTCACTGCGCACATTCCACAGCTCAGGCAGACAGACTCTTCTATCACTGCACAGTTATCTGTAACCTGGATTGCCTCGGCCGTACAGGTCTTCTCACAGATTCCACAGCCGATACAGCTGACTTCACACTGTTTTTTTGCCTCTGCCCCTTTACTCTTATTTGAGCATTTTACTACGATCCAATTGGCACATTCATGGACATGAATGATCTTCTGGGGACATACCTTCCCACATGCTCCGCAGCCGATGCATTTTTCTTCCTCTATTTCCGCCACGCCATACTCATTTAGGGAAACGGCGCCAAATTTACATTTCTCCACACAGGCTCCACAGCCAATACATCCATCTTTGCATCCATTGTCCCCTGCTGTAACCCTGCACCCCCCGTTACATGCCACAACAGCTGACCGATACGGAAATTTCTTCTTTACTGCCATCTCTCATCCCTTCCTTTCATATGGTGTTTCACTAAGAGGAAGGCTGTAACGCCTTACACCATCTCTTCGGAAATAGGCATCTGCTATTGCGGGTGCGGTGGGAATGGATGTAATTTCTCCAATACCAATAGCACCGCAGGCAACCTTAAGGCCTGGCTTGTCGATAACAATGGCATCGATCTTCGGAATTTCATGTGCACGGAAAAGACCTAAAGAACCATACTTGGAAATAGGTTTACAGTTCTCATCAATGGGATATTTTTCCCGCAGGGCAAATCCTATGGACATTACCACACCACCCTCGATCTGCCCCTCACAGGACAAAGGATTTACCGCTTTTCCCACATCATGAGCAGCAACTATCTCTTCAATTTTACCTGTCTTGGAATCCAAAATACAAACCTGGGTAGCATATCCATAAGCAACATGGGATACCGGATTGGGCACATTTGCACCAAGAGGATCGGTCTTCGCAAGATATTCTGCATAATAAACCTTACCGATCATATCTTCTACGCTTAATCCTGCTTTTTTATCCTCCATCAGTTTCTCACAGGCTCTTCTGCAAGCCTCACCGGTAATCAATGTCTGTCTGGAACCGGATGTAGTTCCGGAATCTGGTGAAATCCAGGTATTGCTGCGCTCGTAAATGATATCCTCTCTTTTTATATCTGTATTACTCACGATCATCTGGGTCAGTACTGTGCCAAGCCCCTGTCCAATACAGGAAGCTCCTGAGTAAATGTGAAGCTTCTTATCCTCTTCATAAATCAGTTTCACGCGGCCAGTGTCCGGAATTCCAACACCAACACCCGCATTCTTCATGGCGCAGCCAATGCCCACCGCTTTTCCTGCTGCCAACGCAGCTTCATATTTCGGCTGTACTGCTTCTAAGGTCTCCACAAGACCTGTGGAAGCGTCAACAATCTGACCATTTGGAAGCGTCTCCCAGGGCCGGATCGCATTGCGGTAACGAATTTCCCAGGGAGTGATTCCCACCTTATCTGCCATCATATTCAGAAGTGTCTCTGTCGCAAAACAGGTCTGGGTAACTCCGAATCCGCGAAATGCTCCTGCCGGCGGATTATTGGTATAGTAAGCTGTTCCCTCAATTTCGAAGTTTTCGTAGTGATAAGGACCTGCTGCATGGGTACATGCGCGCTCCAGAACCGGACCGCCAAGAGATGCGAATGCACCTGTATCCGCGGCAACCTTTGCCTTTACTCCCATGATATTTCCATTTTCATCACAGCCCATGGTCATATCCATATAAAAAGGATGGCGCTTAGGATGAACCAGCAGGGATTCTGCTCTTGTAAGCTTCATCTTAACCGGTTTCTTCGTCACATAAGTAAGAAGCGCACTTAAATGCTGCACAGTCATGTCTTCCTTACCACCAAATCCGCCGCCTACCAGCGCATTCTGTACCTTTACTTTGTCTGTACCAAGAACTAAGCTGCATTCGTGCAGCGTCTGGTGTGCTGACTGGTCTGTGGAATATACAAAAACATCTCCGTCTTCATCATAAAAAGACACGGCGCATTCCGGTTCCAGAAATGCGTGTTCCGTCCATGGTGTCTCAAAATGATGGGAAATCACATATTTGGAATTTTTTATAGCCTCTGCTGCATTTCCCCGGCTGATATGTTTATATGCACAGATATTGTTCTCTTCCTCATCAAATACCTTTGGTGCATCTGGTTTCGCTGCCTCTTCAATCGTATGAATGTGAGGAAGCACCTCATACTCAACCTGGATCAGCTTCGCTGCCTTATCCGCAGTCTCTTTATCTCTGGCTGCTACAAGTGCAATGGCATCTCCCAGATAATGGGTAAGCCCTCCTATGGGAATCAGGGTATACTGATCATGCTTCAAATGTCCGATTTTATTCTCTCCTGGAATATCTTCCGCCGTAACAACTGCCTCTACCCCAGGAAGTGCCAGTGCCTTGGTCTTATCAATGGAAAGCACCCTTGCACGCGGATATTTACTTCTCAGTGCTGATCCATAAAGCATACCATCCAGGTAAAAATCGTCTGGATATTTTCCGGTACCAAGAACCTTTTCCCCAACATCGATTCTTGCTACACGGGAGCCAATATGCCAGTCGTTGTTAATTTCTTCCGGAAGTGTCCCCTCCTGCATAACTTTAGCCGCGATCCGTACTGCATCTATAATTTTTACATATCCGGTACAACGGCAATAATTGTTACGCAAGGCATATTTGATTTCTTCATCAGTGGGCTCTTTATTCACATCCAGAAGAGCTTTCGTGCACATTACCATGCCAGGAATACAAAAGCCGCACTGTACGGCACCAGCCTTTCCGTATGCATACGTATATACCTTTTCTTCCCACTCTGTCAGACCTTCTACTGTAATGATATTTCTGCCATCCAGCAGATCTGTATCCGGCACACAGGCCTTACAGGTTCTGCCATCGATAATCACTGTACAGGCTCCACAGGCACCCTCACTACAGCCATCTTTTACAGAAGTCAGATGTAACTCATCACGGAGAAATCTGAGCAGCTTTTGATTTTTTTTCGTCTCTACCCTCTGGCCATTGACTGTAAATACTGCCATGTTGGACTCTCCTTTCTACTACCCCCCATGAAAGTCAGATGCTTTTAACTGCGCTCCTAAACTTTCACAGTGAACTATGAGAAACACATTCTGAAGGTTTCCCAAATTATCGCAGCAGTCACCAAGATCTTATGCATGAACATACTTCGGCTCGCTGCCTGTCAAAATATAGACACTGTCCACAGACCTTAAAAAGCTGTGGACAGTATTTTCTATTACTTTATTTAGTTATCAGATATCCATAATCATCGATCACTGCACAGATCAGCTTCTTCAAACCGTCATACAGTTTATCTGCCGGATCGTCTGCCTTGCAGTCTGTAATCTGGCCTACAAATCTGACTTTACATGTCTTATTCTCTTTATCCAGAACAACAAAACCATCGTTCTTACTGTCTGCCATGTCTTTCTCATTTGCAAACAGAGTAAATTTATCCTTGTATGGTGCACTTGCGTATGGGCAGAAGCTCTTACAGTTACCGCACTCATTACACATATAATCTACGTGGATGACCTGATTCATAGCCATTCCAGGAACCTTGATGGAAATATTGGCACGGTTCGGACACACATCTACACAGTTCTCACAGACTTTGTTACAGGTAAGACATCTCTCTTCCTCTGTCTTCGCCTCTTTACTGTGCTTCAGGATACCTTTCTTTTCGAAACAGTCTTTCACATCACCTGTCACAGCTGCATCTCTGGTAATCTCTTTGCCAAGAATATCTTTCACTGCCAGCTGTGCATCCCGGATTCCCTCTACGATGGTTGCTGCGCCTCTGGCGCCGTCTCCGGCAACATAGACACCACTCACGCTGGTTTCAAGAGTCTTATCGTTGACCTTTGCTTTTCCTCTTTCATCTACTACGATCTTGTTGGCAGTGTAGAAATCGGTATCAATCTTTTCTCCAACAGCTACGATCACGGTATCAGCCGGAACCTCTACCACATCCTCAGTCTCGGTTACACTTGCACGTCCGGAAGCATCCATCTGGCCAAGCTTCATCTTCTTGCAGAGCAGTCTGCCACCATCAAGACTTACCGGAGAAAGAAGTTCCTTAAACTCAACGCCCTCCTCCAGAACTTCCAGAAGCTCATCCTCTGCAGCTGGCATATAGCGTTTGGTTCTTCTGTATACAAGATAAACATGCTCTACGCCTTCTGTGCGTTTCGCAGCTCTTGCAGTGTCCATAGCAGTGTTTCCGCCGCCGATTACAACTACATTTTTGCCAATATTCAGCTTACCATCATTTGCCTTGAAATCACGAAGGAACTTCAGAGCGTTAACGGTCTCACCTTTTTCCAGTTTCAAAGTGCCAGGCTTGCCAGCTCCAATTGCCAGGATCACAGCATCATAGCCCTGTGCTTTCAGATCTGCCACAGAAGTGATCTCTGTATTTGTGCAGATCTCTACACCCATCTTCTGGATGAAAGAAATATCTTTGTCAATAGCAGCGTCTCCAATACGGAATCCAGGTATCACGTAACGGATCACGCCGCCGGCTTTCTCTTCTTTTTCAAAAATGGTAACTGCTGCGCCCTCTCTTGCAAGGAAGTAAGCAGCTGCAATACCTGCAGGACCGCCACCAACTACGGCGACCTTCTTACCGTTTGGCTCGCCAGCCTTGATCTCACCGATCAGCTGCTCATAGCCATGCTCTGCTGCTGTCAGCTTGGTGCCACGGATATTTACGGATTCTTCGTAGAAATTACGGGTACATTTGGTCATACAGTTGTGTGCACATAAGGTACCTGTAATAAATGGCAGGGCATTTTTCTCAAGGATCACTTCAAGTGCTTCTTTATATTTACCCTCACCAGTCAGTGCTACATACTGTGGAATATCCTGATGGATTGGACATCCTTCAGAACATGGTGCATAGAAGCAGTCCAGAAGAGGAACTTCTTTTGTGCTCTTTCTGTTCGGAACCGGCTTAATGTTCTTCACATGATGCCCATCAGTAATAGCATCTGCTGCCAGCTTCTTCAATGCATCCACGTCGATTCCTTCCCATTTCTTCGGACAGATTCCTTCTACCTTATCTGCTACCTGGGTAAATCTCTGGTAGCCGCCTGTCTTCAAAAGGGTGGTAGCCATAGTTACAGGCCAGATACCGCATCCCACAATTTTGTCAATATTGAAATAATCTGCACCTCCGGAATAGGAAATTCGAAGTTTTCCTGCGAATTCAGCAGAAAGTTTGGCTGCAAGGGAAATGGACAATGGGAACAAAGCTTTGCCAGACATGTACATTTCTTCACTTGGAAGCTCATTTCGGGTAACATCAACCGGGAAAGTATTGGTAATCTTTACACCAAATTCCAGCCCCAGTTCTTCGGATAATTTCATCAGACGTGTAAGCATGGGGACTGCATCCTCATACTGCAAATCGTCTCTGAAATGGAAATCGCCGAATACCATATAATCATATCCCATCTCATCCATGGTCTTTCTTGCAAAATCATAGCCAAGAAGGGTCGGGTTGCACTTTACAAAGGTATTCAGATGTTTCTCTGTAAGCAGATAATTTGCAATGCTCTCAATCTCCTGTGGAGGACATCCATGCAGTGTGGAGATCGTAGCAGAATTACAGACATTGGATGGGATTGCTTCGATGTCTTCTCTGGTAAAGTTCTGGAACTTGTCAGCATTGTCCAAAAGCCATTTTCTGCATTCCTGGAAAATAACAGTGTCCTTTGCTTCCATCATTCCGTCAATAAAGGTATTGACCTTGTCTCCCTTAATTCCTGCAAGATCATATCCTACGGAAATATTAAACTGGAACCCATCCTGTGCACCCAGGCCAAATTCTTTTGCGATCACATGAAGGATAAACCATGCCTTGATGTACTCGCCCATCGCGTCCGGAACAGTCAGCTCAGTTGACCATTCGCAGTTATATCCCTCATCATCTGCAAGAATGCACGGTTTATTCACACATGCTGAAAGCTCTGCGCCATCCATCTTCTGAACTGTCTTCAGCTCAAAAAAACGGGCTCCTGCATAATAAGAAGCGATGATATTCTGTGCCAGCTGGGTATGGGGACCTGCTGCCGGTCCCACTGGTGTCTCCAGGTTTCTGGTAAAAATAGTCATATCATTCTTCGGATCTGCTGTGTATGGGCGATGTACCCCAAATACAGTGTCCTGCCCTTTTTTCTCCTGAAGGACCCAGTCCATCAGCTGCCCGAAAGGCATACATGTCATAATATCGCTCATATTTATTTTCCTCCGTTAATATCGTCAGCCAGTTCCTGTGCAGACTGACGGCAGTCAGCCATAACCTTATCTACGTCACAAACCAGCACTTCCCTGTCTTTCATAAGAACCTTGCCGTTACATACAGTAGTCACAACGTCATGTCCTGTAGTTCCAAACAGAAGATGTCCGTTTACATTGTCTGCTCTCATAGGTGTAAGTGGGTTGTAATCCATTACGATCACATCGGCAGCTGCCCCCTCTTTCAGAACACCAAGTGGTTTCTTAAAGTAGCGGTTGGCAATAATTGCATTGTTCTCAAAGAGCATCTTGGGAACCTCACCCCATGCAGCATTTGGATCGCAGAGATGATGCTTGTGAAGGATATTGGCAACCTTCCAGGATTCCAGCATATCGTGGGTGTATCCATCAGTTCCAAGTCCTGTAACGATTCCCTTATGTACCAATTCCATGGTAGGCGGACATCCGCAGGCATTTCCCATATTGGATTCCGGATTGTGGACAACCATGGTGTCAGTCTCTTTAATTAAATCCATCTCATGCTCGTTAATATAAATACAATGTCCCAGAAGCGTCTTCGGCCCAAGAATATTCCAATCGTAAAGTCTGTCTACAATTCGTTTGCTGTGCTCCTTCAGGCACTGATGAAGGTCATAGATTCCCTCTGCAACATGAATATGATAGCCAACACCGTCTGGCTTCAGTTCGTTACACAATTCCATGGTCTCATCGGAAATAGTGAAAGATGCATGCATACCCATCATAGCAGCGATCATGTCGCTGTCATCTGCAAGTGCGTGTTTGATAAAGTTCACATTCTCCATTACAGATTCTCTGGACTTGTCCATGCCGTCACGGTCGGAAATTTCATAGCAAAGGCAGGTACGGACACCAAGATCCTTAGCTGCTGATTCAATAGCACTGAGGGAACCGGTAATATGTCCAAAGCTTGCATGGTGATCAAATACAGTCGTTACACCATTCCGGATACTGTCGATGTAAGTAGCCATCGCAGAAAGTCTGGTCTGCTCCAGGGTAAGATGACGGTCAATAGTCCACCACTGTCCATCCAGAATATCCAGAAAGCCCTTGGGATTATATCCTTTAATACTCAGACCTCTGGCAAAAGAGCTGTAGATATGCTCATGGGTATTGATAAATGCAGGCATGATAACTCCGCCTCTGGCATCTACAAATTCTCCATCCGGATATGCCTTCTTCACCTCATCTGTAGTCCCCACCATAACTATGGTGTTACCATCCATTGCAACTGCACCGTTCTCTATAAATGCCTTGGATGCGTCCCGTGTGATCATTCTTCCATTACCAATAATAAGCATATGGCATCCTCCTTTACTTGTTAAAATTGTTGAATCAAATAGCACAATTCAACATTTTTTAGGATATTTTATACAGATAATGTAACACATTCCCATATAAATTTCAATAGGAAATCTAAAAATATTTTTGGCTTTCTCAAAATTTTTGTTCAAACAAACTAACTGATCACAGCCAAAACACGCTCTAGGGCACGTTTGAAAATGCTTTCTACAAGCTGTACGTCACAATTCGAGGGAGATTTTGCCCGCAGTCTGCATAAACATGAAAACAAGGCAGTCTGTCAATTAAACAAACTGCCTTGTTCTCTCTATTAATGGATTTTTCAAACAAGCTCTAATCCATAGCTGATTTTCCATCTGCATTATTCGTATATGTATCTTTATAACTCCCGGATCACATGCAAGAATTTCCGGCCCTTTTTCCATAATTCAGGATCAATTTCCACCTCATAGCCTTTGCCATTCTGCACATGCCAGTCATAAAAAGAGCGGTCTTCGTCTGCATATTCTTCCATAACATTCATGATCGTACCGCCATGCACCACAAGTGCTGCCAAAGAAATCCCATTACGGAGACAACCATTTACAGCTTTCTGGAAGCCGGTCACATTGCGTCTTTTAAATTCCTCTCTGCTCTCTCCTCCCGGAAATGGCAGTAGTCCACCAGAATCGATCCAGGACTGGTAATGTTCATTTCCGTCCAGTTCCTGATAATTTTTATTTTCAAATTCTCCAAAATCACATTCTGCAAGCTCATCAATAATATTCAGCTTTTTTCCGGGAAAAAGGATTCCTGCTGTCTGGGTACAGCGGATCATAGGACTTGCATAAACTGCCTGTACCTCCGGATAAGCAAGCTGCGCCAGCATATTCCCAGCCTCCGGACAAAGAGGTTCATCCGTTCTTTTTCCTATATATCTTTTTAACTTATTCCCCTGGGTTTCCCCATGACGAATCAGAATAAGTTTAAGCATTTTTGATCACCGTCCCAATTCCACATACTACACGTATTACCTTTTTGCTTTTTGATGCGAGATCCGTACAGACTCTTCCCACTGCCTCCCGGTATTTCCGGTCAAAAACATCCATGGGGACAACGCCGTATCCTACTTCCTGACTTACCAGAATGATATCCGGATTTTTCTCCCATAATTCTTCTGCCAGTCTGGCCACATCTTTGTCTGCTTTTAATTCTTTTTTGATATACTCCTGAAAATCAAGGACGCCCTCTGCATTCATAAGCTCTTCTTTTTCCAGATCGGCTCCCTTTTTCCAGCAGACATCAGGATGATGTTCTTTTGCATATGTGCTCTTTCCCTGAAAAGCACCTCCAATGATCATTTCCATTGTTACAATTTCTCCTTTTTTCCCAGTTCCCGGAGCGTGTCTGTAAAAGACTTTCTGCAAGATGTACGTCACAATTTGTGGGAGATTTTGCCCGGATGAGGGCGCGTAGCGGGCTACGACAACCGAATTCGGGCAAAATATACCGCAAAGTGGGGCGTGCAGATTGCGGGAATGATTTTTCAGACACGTCTAGATAAATACAGAAACAACAGCCAGTACAACAGTCATTCCCACCTCACAAAGGCACAGAAAATATCCTGCCAGGTCACCTGTGATCCCGCCAAAATATTTCATTGCTTTATAATGATAATAAAGGAAAACAAGTACTGCAGTTCCAAATGCCAGAATACCCATCACAGGCTGGATCCATATCATCACCGCCAGCAGAATTCCAAGATAGACGATCAGCACATTTCGCACAATCATATCTTCTGCTTTTCTGGAAAATTCTGCTACAGTTCCATCTTTACGTGCCTTTGGAAACATCATGACACTGATTCCGGACAAACATCTGGAAACCATAAATCCGAGAGCCATAATCAAAAGTGCCCGCCTGTCCGTCCACAACTGACTATAAGCTCCATACCATATCAGAAAAAAAGCACAGGCTGTAATAACCGCAAATGCACCGGCATGGGAATCTTTCAGAATTTCAAGACGTCTCTCCCTTTCCTGCCAGGAGCTTAATGCATCCGAAGTATCCAGAAGACCATCTACATGGATTCCACCTGTCACCACTACCGGAACCAGTACAAGAACTGCTGAGACAAAAGACGGATTAAATCCAAATTTTCCGCCTGCCCATCCTACCAGATAAGAAAGCGCTCCAATTACCAGGCCGATAAAAGGAAAAAAACAGAATGTATATTTCATATTCTCCTTGTTCCAGTCTGCCATTGGCATAGGGATTTTTGAATACATGGCAAACGCCACTTTAAAATTATTCCACAGCATTTTCAATGATTTTTCCTCCTTTATGCCAGATTGGAATCCCATATACTACTTCAACCACCTCATCAGCCATTTTTCCAATGTTTTGATTGATTATCCCCAGATATTCCTGATAGCGGATGGTATCGCCCTCATAACTGGCTGCTTCGGAAAAAATCTCATTCGTGACAATCACCAGATGACGTACCTGGCTACTCAACTTTTTTATGCCTTCCAAAACGGCTTCCACAGTTTTTTCACCAGCCCCTTTTTCCTCAAACATCTCATTAGCGGCAAGATTGGACATACATTCCAGAAGAACCACAGCATTTTCCGGGAAATCCAGATTCTTCAATCCGGTATAGCATTCAACTGTCTCGAATCCTTTTCCTGCACGCATTTTCCGATGACGTGCCACACGCTTATGACTTTCCTCGTCATATGGATGCATGGTTGCAATATAGATTCTTTTTGCCGGTCCAAAAGATACTATTTTATCTTCTGCAAAAGCAGATTTTCCGCTTCCGCTTCCTCCGGTCACGACTGTCATCATATTAATTCAGCTCCTCGTACTGGTCCACGTGAATATCATCAAATGTACTTAATGTATTGTAAAGAGTAGCTCCCATATCAAGAAACGGACAAAGGGCAATGGCTCCAGTGCCTTCCCCAAGACACATGTCAGCATGAAGCACAGCTTCTTTTCCAAGCTCATCCAGAACAAGATGTGCTGCCGGTTCTTTGGACACATGACTGGCGATCATATAATCCGCTGCCTCCGGGCAAAGTCTGGCTGCTACAAGTGCGGCAACTCCGGAAATAAAACCGTCAATAAGAACCGGAATCTGTAATGCAGCTCCACCAAGATACACACCTGCCATTCCTGCGATATCAAGACCTCCAACTTTTGCAAGCACGTCTATGGAATCTTTTGCATCCGGCTTATTTAAATCAATGGCTTTCTTAATCGCCTGAATCTTGCGGGTAAGCCCATCGCTGGAAAGTCCTGCACCACGGCCAGTCATGGTTTCCACAGGTTGCCCCAGAAGCACAGATGCAACTGCACTGCTGGTTGTGGTATTTCCAATTCCCATCTCACCAGTTGCAAAAAGACGATACCCCTGAGCCTTCAGTTCTTCTGCCATAGCAATTCCTGCTTCAATTCCCTTTATGGCTTCGTCTCTTGTCATAGCCGGACCTTTCGTCATATTGCGGGTTCCATACATAACTTTCAGATCTGTACGTGCTGTAGTATCTCTTACCATTCCCACATCTACTGGCTTTACATCCACTCCACACTGGTGGCACATTACACATGCGGTAGTGGTTTCTTTTACAAAATTATCTGCTACAATTGCAGTGACTTCCTGTCCTGTCTGGGTAACCCCCTCTTCTACCACGCCATTGTCTGCACACATGGCAACAAGAGCCTTTTTTCCAAGATCCACTTTCTCATCCCCTGTAATTCCAACGATCTGCGTAATCAGATCTTCCATTTTTCCAAGGGAATGGAGAGGCTTGGCGATGCTATCCCATCGTCTTCTGGCTGTTTTCATTTTTTCCTCATTCAGAGGCTTTATCTGTTTAAGTGTTTCTTCTAATGTCATGATTTCCTCCCGCTGGTAAATACCAGGAATTTACTGAATATGTAATTTAATGCCAGAACTATAAACTGGGTGATAAATTTGCCGGCCATATCATTCATGTGTATGATCTCTGCAAAGAACCATACGCCTGCTACTTCGATCACCATTGTTACACCTCTCGCTCCGACAAATTTGCAGAATGGACGGATATGGTCTTTCAAAGTCTCGCATTTGTCCTGAAAAACAAATTTAGAGTTTACCACATAAGCAAAAAGAATTGCCAGAATAATCGAGATCACATTTGCAAGATCTCTTTGAACTCCTGCCTGGCGCAGAAGAAAAAAGCTCACCAAATTCACCAGTGTAGTACATCCTCCAAAAAACACATAACGTACCACATCACTGGCATACAGTTTCTTAATGAGAGCAGTCATGGTTTACCTCCTGATAGACATCCTCTTTTCCACGAAGAATCTGGGAAATGATATAACGTGGACGCCGTTTTACTTCTTCGTATATTTTTGCAATATAATAGCCGATGATTCCAAGACTGAGCATAATAGCGCTTCCAATAAGCAAAAGAACGATAAGGGTAGTTGTATATCCCTCTACCGCTCTGCCGGCAAAAAATTGTACCAGCGAATAAATAATCAAAATCAGGGAGCATCCAAAGCATGCCCCTCCTACGACCGTTACAAATTGCAGCGGTGCTGTAGTAAAAGCCACAATATTGGTAAACGCATATTTTATCAAGGACCAGGTAGACCACTTAGACTGTCCAGCTTCTCTGTCCCGCACCTCAAATTCCACATAAGTGGTCTTAAATCCCACCCAGGATGAGGTCGCACGGAAAAACATATTTCGTTCTGGCATAGAAAGAATACTATTCACTGCTTTCCTGTCCATCATTTTGAAATCCGAAGCATTCTGCATATTCACACCTGTAGCCTTGGACATGATTCCATAGAAAAAGCCAGCGCTCTCTTTGTGAAGCAGACTTTCCGTTCCTCTTGATTTCTTTACGCCTTCGATTACTTCCCATCCCTGCTCCCAGAGATGGTACATGGAAATCAAAGTTTCCGGCGGGTGCTGCAGATCACAATCCATAACTGCCACCACATCTCCTGTAGCCTGGGCCATTCCTGCATATACTGCTGCTTCTTTTCCGAAATTTCTGGAAAAATGAACGCCAAGAACATTTCCATCTTTTTCTCCGGCTTTGGTGATTTCTTCCCAGGTTTTGTCTTTTGAGCCATCGTCAACAACAACTAGTTCGTAGGAAATGCCGGCTTCTGCTAATACTTCATGAAGAACACGACAGGTTTTTCCTACCATCAGTTCTTCGTTATAAGCTGGCAAAACCACTGATAATCTGCTCATTTTTTCATCCTCTTCTCTGCTGACAGCCTTGTATATTTATGTTTAAAACGTGACAGCAGATCTTATTCTTTTCGATTTTTCAACGTTCCCATTATATTACAAATCCAGTGGGCAGGCAACCTTAATTGATATTCTTCAGAATTTAATAACAAAAAAACGATAACCAACCGGCTACCGTTTCCGTTCTGTATCTTCAAAACTACATACATGTTACATCCTAATGGAATCATTTTACAACCTTGCGATTGTTGGTCAAGCCCTCACCCTATTAGTAACAGTCAGCTCCATGCATTACTGCACTTCCACCCCTGCCCTATCTACCTCGTCGTCTTCAAGGGGGTTTACTTCTTTCGAATGGGACATCTCATCTTGAG